>DASSKS010000067.1:0-4297 GCA_035690245.1 Halococcus sp.
CACGGAATTTGGACGCTCGCTTCGAGCGCATCGATTCTCACGGGAACGATGCCGAGCCACCACGGCGCTGGCATGGAAAACGAGGCAATTCCAGAAGAAGTCGAGACGATACCCGAATTACTCACAGAGCAGGGCTATCACACCGCGTGTCTCTCGCCGAACTCCCATCTGAGTTCGGGCACCGATTTGGACAGGGGTTTCGAGGACTTCGTGTGGCTGAGTGCCGATACACTGCTCGACGCCGCCGGTCCGCGAATCCTGTTCAAGTACCTCCGTAACTGCCGCAAACACGGTCCCGGTCTCACGACCGACACCAGAAAGCACGGAACGGGATTCATCATGAACGAGATCGCAAAGCGTCGCATCCGCTCGTTCGCCGGCAGCGACGAACCATTCTTTCTCTATGCCCACTACGGCGACCCGCACCATCCCTACCACCCACCGCGACGATTCCTCGAACGGTATTCGAGGGATTTCGCAATGAGCATCGAGGAGGCACTCGAACTCGGCCAGTACCACCACGCGAATTTCCACCAACTCATCGCCGATGGCTGTCCGTTTTCGGATGACGAATGGGATGCGCTCCACGCACTGTACGACGCAGAAATCGCTCACACAGACGAACTCGTCGGCGATTTATTCGAGTCTGTGCACGCGCTCGACCTCGATAATACTGTTTTCGTCGTCACTGCTGACCACGGCGAACTGTTCGGCGAGCAGGGAATGTTGGCCCATCTCGTCGTTACTGACGACGCCGTTACCCACGTGCCGCTGGTCGTTCACGGTTTCGATGGACTCGACCCAGCAGGCGAAACCGTCCAACACGCAGACCTCATGCGCACGCTTCTCGAAGCCGCCGGCGCGCGCACGGACGGAATACAGGGCATCGACTTGCGTGAGGAGACCCGTGAGTACACAATCACCCAACGCGGCGCAAAGCGCACCCTGAAGAACTTAGAACGGTTTTCCGAACTGAACCCCGATTTCGACCCGGCGCCGTATCACACGGCAACGCTGCACGCGCTCCGCACGGAGGCGTTCAAATACCAAAAAAGCGACGAGCGTACAGAACTATTCGAACTCCCCGACGAGACACACGATGTCTCAGAGGAACAGCCCACGGTCAGAAAACGTCTCGATGAGGAACTCGACACGGTGCTCGAAACCGACGGCCAGCCAGCCTACACGGAGGGTCGTGAAGGGAAATTCACCGATGCGATGAAAGAACAGCTCTCGGATTTGGGGTATCTCGTGGACTGAACGGGGCGAACTATTCCGTTTTTTCCCCGGTTCGGAGTTGCTCAATCGAGTTCGATAGCTCGTCTGAACCCGCAGACGCAGCGCCTTCACCCACCCGTCCGGCGAGAACGGCGTTCAACACGACGCCAAAGAGCACCACGATACTGGCGAAATAAAAGAACACCACGAGCAGGAGGATGGCACCGACGACGCCGTAGGCGCTGTAACTCGCAATTCCAGCGTAGAAGCGAAACAGCGTCTGGAGGACCGTCCAGCCGATTGCGGCGAACAGTGCGCCGGGATACGCTTCTCTGACGGTGATATCCCTGCCCGAAACGACGTTTCCGCCCGGAAGAACGTAATACAGCGGCAACAGCGTTATCGACAGCGCGAGAATCGAGACGATACTCAAGACCCACGTGAGGACATCGACACCGGCGATGACGACATCGAACGGCACGAACGAGATGGCCACCCCGATGACAATCGTGATGGCGATGCCGACGGCGACGCCAAAGAGCGCCACGAGACCGTCACGAACCTCACTGACAATACCATCTGGAGGAGGGTTTCCGTAGGCCCGTGAGAACGCGATGTCGAGACCGCGAAACAGCCTGAGCGCACCCCAGACCAGTACGACGACTCCGACGACCGTCGCCCCGCCAGCAGCCGTCGTGTTCTCCGTGAGTATGTCCTTGATGAGGTCCTGCCCGCCCGGTGAGAGCGACGTGCCCGCCATTTCGACGACCTGGTTTGCGAGCTGCTGGCCGCCAAAGACGGTCGCAACGACGAGCGCGAGCAACAGTAATGGTATCAGTGAGACGAACGCATAATAGGCGAGACTCGCCGCGAGGAAGGTTATCTGTTTTTCCGACACCTCACCGGCGAACGTTCGGACGAGTGTAAGCGGACTAGCCACGTTCTCCCTCGCAGTCAACGACTTCGTTCGTCATGTCATGAGCTATCGACGGCTTTGAGTATAATAGTTGCCCGGTACTCCCGCAGAGATTCCACTACCGAGTAAAATAGAGTTGGGAGATTCATAGTAGTACTGGCGACTACTTCAGTGCATTAAGCGTCATCTCCAAGAAACGACGGGATTATACTGACTGCTGTGAATTCTCGGTCGTGACGACCGACCCCGACCGGCCAGTCGCGCTCGCGGCCTACGAGTCGTTGGCCGACGACTTCGCGGAGCGCGCACCCGAACGACCGTGGAACGCAGACCTCGAACGGCCCGCGACGACGAACCTACTCCCCGATATCGAGGGACAGGACGTACTCGACGCGGGGTGTGGTCCCGGAATTACTACTACCGACCTCGTGGGTCGTGGCGCGAACGTCGTCGGCGTGGACGTTAGCCCCCGGATGCTTTCGAACGCCTGCGAACGGATCGAAACCGGAGCTGATTTCGTGCGTCTCGACTTGGGGAGTTCGTTCCCGTTTGCGGCGAACTCGTTCGACCTCGTTCACGCCTCGCTCTGTTTCAGTTACGTCCGTGACTGGGACACCCTCTTTTCGGAACTGGCTCGCGTTCTTCGGACCGAGGGCATCGTCGTTTTCTCGGTCGGACATCCATTCGCGGATGCGGTCCGTCTCGACCCCGATGATTACTTTCAAACCGAGGCGGTCACAGAGACATGGGATGGCTTAGAACCGTCGGTCGAGATGACGTTTTTCCGGCGTTCGCTCGAAGAAACGATAGCACCGCTGTTCCGGGCGGGCTTTGTCCTCGACCGACTCGTCGAAACCAAACCCACCGAACAGTTCTCCGAGAAAGACCCAGAGACATACGAACGGGTTTCTCGGGAGCCGACGTTTCTTGCGCTGCGTGCGCGGAGGAGTTGATGAACCGGTCAAGTCACATCGTATCGTCACCTACTTTCAGGCTCCGCTCGAAACACGGGTAATGGACTCCCTCGAACGCCGGCGGGCGCGTATCGAAGAGCGCCTCGAAGCGGTCTGTGAGGGAGTCGAACCCGACGACCTCGCTACCCAACTAGCTCACGTCGCGCTCTCTGGGGGCAAGCGCGTCCGGCCTACTGTGACTGTTTTGGCCTGTGAAGCCGCTGGCGGGGAGAGTGAGGACGCGGTCGATTTCGCGGTAGGTATCGAACTCGTCCACAACGCTTCGTTGGTGGTTGACGACATCATCGACGAGTCCGCCGTTCGCCGGGGGACCGAGAGCGCGTGGGCGTCCTTTGGGTACGGCCCGGCGTTGATAACCTCAGACGGTCTCCTTGGCGAAGCGTTCGCGCTGTTTTCAGCCGACGAGCGCGCGATGCAGGCCGTCAGCGAGGCGATGGTCGAACTCGGCGAGGGCGAGGCCACGGAGCTGGTCGCCCAGCCCACCACAGAGGCCGAGTACATGGACCTCGCACGCCGGAAGACGGGCGCGCTGTTCAGGGCCGCCGCGGAGTTGGGCGCGATTGCGGCGGATGCGGACGCCCGAACTGTCGAAGCGTTCGGCGAGTACGCGGAGGGTGTCGGGGTGGCTTTTCAGATTCGTGACGACGTGCTCGATGCGACCGCCGATTTCGAGGAACTGGGAAAGCCCACGGGACAGGACAGCGCGATGGAGCGCCCGTCGCTGGTCGAAATCACCGACCTCACGCCCGAGGAGGCGAACGAGTTGGCGCGACAGAAAGCAGACGCGGCGCTGTCGGCGCTCGATTCAGTCGAGGCTACGGACGAACAGGCCACGGAGTACCTCAGAGACCTCGCCGAGTTCGTCGTCGTCCGCGAACAGTGAGGCGGTGCGCCGCGTGGCGGCGCGGTTGCGGTGGCGGTTCCTGGCGGATGAAGGGCGAGGTCGTTCGAAAGGCGCGAAGCGCCTTTCGTGATGACGAAACGGCGAAGCCGTTTCGAACCACGCGCGAGCGAGCCGTAGGCGTGCGAGTAGCGAACACCGGAGCACGCTTCGCGCGCTCCGTGCTCCCGTTCGCCTTCGGCTCACGGGAACGAAGTGAGCGCGCGCCGAGGGCTTCGGCGGAGGCGGTGCTGTGCGGTTGCGGGAAGTGTTAGTAGTTGTCCCGCGAGCGAACTCCGTAGGAGTGAG
>DASSKS010000068.1:0-3925 GCA_035690245.1 Halococcus sp.
TCCGCGAGAGCAACGACCCCGCGCGTGCGCTGTACCGGCGCTTTGGGTTCATCTATCGGAATACTTCTCCCAACTACTACGCAGACGGCGAGGACGCGCTGGTACTGGTCCGCAAGGCAAGCGGGTAGCACCGGGCGACCCACCTCATTTTTCACACACGGGCGTGTTCTTCGGGCATGGTCGTTGGAGATGTCACGACTGGGACCGAGGTATTGATCATCGGCGCGGGGCCGGGAGGCTACGTCGCCGCCATCCGCGCGGGACAGATAGGACTCGACGCCACGCTGGTCGAAAAAGAAGCCTATGGGGGGACGTGCCTCAACTACGGCTGCATTCCTTCGAAGGCACTGATTTCGGCGACGGACGTGGCTCACGACGCGCGCGAAGCAGAGGAGATGGGAATTCACGCAGACCCCGCCGTGGACCTCGCAGGGATGGTGAGTTGGAAGGACGACGTGGTAGAGCAGTTGACCAACGGGGTCGAACAGCTCTGTAAGGCCAATAATGTGAATCTCGTCGAAGGCCGCGCGGAGTTCGCCGATGAAGAGTCGGTCAGAGTCGCCCACGAAGGAGAGGGCCAAGGCTCCGAAACCATCGCGTTCGAGAACGCCATCGTCGCCACCGGGTCGCGCCCAATCGAAATCCCGAACTTCGAGTTCGACGGCGAGCACATCATCGACTCGCGCGATGCGCTCTCGCTCGATGCAGTCCCCGAAAGCCTCGTCGTCGTGGGCGCAGGCTACATCGGCATGGAACTCTCGACTGTGTTCGCCAAACTCGGTACCGATGTCACCGTGGTCGAAATGCTCGATTCAGTCCTCCCGAACTACGAAGACGACCTCGCGGATGTCGTCAAAGACCGCGCTGAGGAGTTGGGCATCGACTTTTACTTCGGCGAGTCCGCGAGCGACTGGGAGGAATCGGGCGACGGAATCACTGTCCGAACCGAAAACGAAGACGGCGAAGTCTCGGAATTCGGCGCGGAGAAGGCACTCGTCGCGGTCGGACGCGAACCCGTGACCGACACGCTGAATCTCGACGCAATCGGTCTCGAACCCGGTGAAAACGGCTTCCTCGATACCGACGACCGCGCCCGCACGGCTGTCGAGAACGTCTTCGCCGTCGGCGATGTCGCGGGCGAGCCGATGTTGGCTCACAAGGGAATGCGCGAGGGCGAGGTTGCTGTCGAAGTGATTGCCGGTGAACCGTCGGCACTCGACTACCAGAGCGTGCCCGCCGCGGTCTTTACGGACCCCGAAATCGGGACTGTCGGGATGACCGAAAGCGAAGCCGAAGAAGCCGGGTTCTCACCAGTCGTAGGCCAATTTCCGATGCAGGCGAGCGGGCGCGCGCTCACACTCGGCGACACCGAGGGCTTCACGCGCGTGGTCGCCGACGACGATTCGGGGTTCATCCTCGGCGCACAAATCGTTGCGCCCGAAGCCTCGGAGATGATAGCCGAGTTCGGACTCGCCATCGAGATGGGAGCCACCATCGAAGACATCGGCGCAACCATCCATACGCATCCGACGCTGGGCGAGACGGTGATGGAGGCCGTCGAGAACGCCCGCGGAAAGGCGATTCACACCTTGAATCGGTAGTGAAATTCACCTGAACCCGTGAATTTGGACGAACGACGAAGCGTAGTCCGTTGTCCGCCGGGTTTTTGTTCGGGTAGTCATAATAGTGGGTATGAGCGGTTCCGAAGAAGACATCGAAGAACTGCGCAAGCAGAAACTCGAACAGCTCAAAGAACAACAACAGGGTGGCGACTCACAGGAACAGGAGGCCAGACAGGCCCAACAAGAGCAAGCAGAAGCCCAAAAAACGGCAGTGCTCCGGCAGAACCTCACCGACGGAGCCAGACAGCGACTCAACTCAGTGAAGATGTCGAAACCCGACTTCGGCGAGCAGGTCGAACAGCAGGTGTTCGCGCTGGCTCGAAGCGGCCGACTCGGGGATAAAATCGACGAAGACCAGATGCGACAGCTCCTCCAGGAACTCAAACCCGACAGAAAGAGCTTCGACATCAAGCACCGATAGGACCGAAAGGTTTCAAGCGCGCGCTCGCCTCTCGCCGGTATGTACGACCGCATCAAGGGCTTTCGTGACTTCTATCCCGGCGAGATGAGTTCTCGCCGAACTGTTATCGACACGCTCTGTGACACCGCCCGGCGCTATGGGTTCCGCGAGGTCGGGACGCCCGCGCTCGAACGCACACAGATGTACGCGGACAAAAGCGGCGAGGAAATCGTTGAAGAACTCTATAATTTTACCGATAACGGCGGGCGCAGCGTGGCGATGACACCCGAACTCACGCCCACTGTCGCACGGATGGTCGTTGCAAAACAACAAGAACTCTCGAAACCAATCAAGTGGGTTTCGACCCGACCGTTTTGGCGGTACGAACAGGTCCAACAGGGTCGTTTTCGTGAGTTCTACCAGACCAACGTCGATAGTTTCGGCTCGTCGGACCCGACGGCGGACGCAGAAATCCTCGCCTACGCTGCGGACGCACTCACCGGATTGGGACTCACGAGTGAGGATTTCGATTTTCGCGTGAGTCACCGCGATATTCTCGGGGGATTGCTCGAATCGTTCGATGCGGAAGTCGATACCGAAGCGGCCATCCGGGCGGTGGATAAACGCGAGAAACTCGACACTGGAGAGTATCACGGACTCCTGACCGATACAGGTCTCTCCGATGCACAGGCAGAGGAGTTCGACGGTCTGCTCGAAACGGCGGAGGAAGACCTCGGGAATCTCGTGGCGTTCGCCGACACAGCGCGCGTCGAGAACGCGGTGTCGAATCTTCAGAACGTCCTCGATGCGACGGAAGACCTCGGCGCGCGCGAATACTGTACGCTCTCGCTCGATACGGCCCGTGGACTCGATTACTATACTGGGGTGGTCTTTGAGTGCTTCGACACCACCGGCGAAGTGAGCCGGTCGGTGTTCGGCGGCGGACGCTATGACGACCTCATCGAGGGATTCGGCGGCCAACCGACCCCGGCTGTGGGTGTTGCGCTCGGTCTCGCACCGCTCTCGTTGCTCTGTCAGCGCGCCGGTGTCTGGCCCGCAGAAAGCGTGACGACCGATTATTACGTCCTGCAAATCGGAGACACCCAACGAACCGCCGCACGAGTCACTCGTGACCTCCGCGAACGCGGCCACGTCACCGAAACCGACATTGCAGGCCGGAGCTTTGGTGCGCAGTTGGAGTATGCAGACTCCATCAACGCAGAAACAGTGGTCATCGTCGGTGAACAAGACCTCGCCGACGGGAACGTGACGGTGAAGGACATGGATTCGGGCGAGCAGATACACGTCCCAATCGAGGAGTTTCCCGGCGCACACGAACGACCGACCTACACCGATTTCGCGTAGTCAGATGCGCGCGTTCCGGATGGCCTACGATGGGCGTCCATTCCACGGCTTTCAGCGCCAACCCGACGTTTCAACGGTTGAAGATACTATCTTCGATGCGCTCCGTGAGTTGGATGTACTCGACGACGACAAACCACCGAGCTACGCCGCCGCGGGCCGCACCGATGCAGGTGTGTCTGCGGTGGCACAAACTATTGCGTTCGACTGTCCAGACTGGCTCACACCACGAGCACTCAACAGTGAACTCCCGGCTGCGATTCGAGCGTGGGCATACGCCGATACACAGCCTGAATTTCACGCGACTCACGACGCCAGTTCGCGCACCTATTCCTACTACCTCCACGCGCCCGAATTTGACGGAGGAAAGGCACACACGGCGTTATCAACCTTTTCAGGTGAACACGATTTTCATAATCTCACGCCGGATACTCATGGTACCGTCCGCACGCTCGATACGGGTCTCGAACGTGACGGCGATTTTCTCACTATCACGCTCCGTGCGGACGGATTTCCACGCCAACTCGTCCGGCGGGTCGTC
>DASSKS010000069.1:0-2227 GCA_035690245.1 Halococcus sp.
CGGCGCAATCGTGGGTCTCGGCGTGGCGACTGGCTCCCTCAACGAGGCAGTGATGTTCGGTATCGTCTCAGCGTGGATCGTCGCACCTCTCGTCGCGTTCTGGATCGGTATCATTATCGGCCGGTACATCTATCCTCACCTCGACGCGCGGGTCTCGTTTGGACGTATTAGGCACGGACTCTTTCAGTTCGACCGATCTGGGGTAGTGCCACGACCAGTTCTCAAAGAAGAGGCGACTCGCCGTGATGTCGCCGGTGCGGCGGTGGTACTCGTGGTTGCGTGTTACAACGCCTTCAGTGCGGGCGCATCGAACACCGCGAACGCGGTCGCACCGCTAGTGGGAAGTAACACGATCACTGTTGAGCAGGGCGTTCTGTTGGCAGCCGGAGCGATAGGAATCGGCGCGCTCACCATCGCGCGGCGGACGCTCGATACGGTCGGTGATGACATCACTGACCTCCCGATTCTGGCGGCGATACTCGTCTCGCTCGTCGGCGCGACCATCATTACTGTCCTCTCGGGCCTCGGAATTCCAGCGAGCCTCGCAGTGAGCATGACCTCGTGCATCATCGGTCTGGGCTGGGGGCGAGCGTCACGTGCGGTCACGCTAGCCGAAGCGGCCTCAGCCGCCATCGAAGGCGAGGAGGGACCGGACCTCTCGGCTGGCGCGCTCGTTGCCGCGGGAGCTGAGGCTACCACAGGAGAGGATGTGAACGTCGCTCCGACGCCCGCTCCTGGTCCGACAGTGGGCGACCTCGCTGCCGGCGAGACGCCGGACAGTACCGCGACGAGCGACGAAGACGTGCCTACTGAAACTGTTCCGAAGATCGGCGAGGAGAGTCCGGAAGTGCTTACGGCTGAGGACCTGTTCGACCGGGCGGCCACCGGGCGCATTGTCACACTGTGGCTCCTCACGCCGACGATTTCCGCCATCGGTTCGTATCTCGTCTTTGCACTCGTTTTCTGAGATTCGATGGGTGACGGCGGTTCCCGACTGTATTCAGCAGGAAAACCGCTTTAGTGCGGGACGGGTCTCCACTTCTCATGAGTGAGCAGTCATTCGGTGGCGAACACATTCTCGTTCCGATGGACGGGTCACCCCGCCATGCATGAGAAATCCATCTGACTGACTTCAGACGGAAACAGACCCCCCGTGGCTCGCCTGGATCAGTGCTCGAACAACTCCGTCTCGACGCGAACTGAATCCGGCCCAAACGCGATCAATCGCCGGGGCCGCGACAGTATCGGCTCGATTCCCGCGAGCGTGAGTAACGTTTGGAGGACACCGCGCTTCATGATATTAGGCATATCGGTACCGTGGTGGATGAGTGCCGAGATGGCACGGTGGCCGAGTAATTGCGCGTTGACTACACGCTGGACGGCGGGACGACGACGCTGGACATAGGGTCGGAGGTCTTGAGCGGAGAGCACGCCAGTCGTCCGGTCAAGCGCGCGGACGAGGATACCGTGAAGGACTGCCGCGTCCTGAATCGCGAGCGCATTGCCCTGTCCGGCGACCGGTGAGGCGACGTGGGCCGCGTCACCGACGAGAGCAAGACCGTCGCGTACCCACTTCTCGCTCAGGCCGGGAGCAACGTTCAACAGCGAGCAGTCGTTGAAGCTGGTGACCGCCGACGCGAGACCGTCGCGCAGGCGGGGATCGACCGCTGCGATACGCTCGCGGAAGCTCTCAATACCCGCCTGACGGATGGCTGGGTACGTTCCTTCGGGGATGAGCCAACCGAGTTGGAGGTCCGTCCCGAGACCGAAGTACAGCACTTGGCCGTGCTCGTTGATGCGCACCTGGGTTTCATGTGGCACTGTGCTGGGTACTTTCAGCCACACTACCTGGAAGTCCGTCTCGAACAAGCCTGGATCGATGTCTGCGAGCGAGCGAACGGTCGAGAACCGGCCATCGGCTCCGACAACAACTCGTGCTCGCACCTCGACGGCTTCGTTCGCTTTGCGGTCGGTAGCGCATACTCCGACCACTGTGCCGTTCTTGATGATGAGGTCCTGCACAGGCGTCGCGTTGTGAAACTCGAACGTGTCGAAGCGCTTCGTTGCGTCAACGAGCAACCGGAGCAGGGGTGGCTGCTCGATTGAAAGGACAAAATTGTGCGGAGGAGGGAGGGTCGTGAAATCGATGAGAGTGCGTGCATGACCGTAGAGATCGACACTGAACTGAGCAATCTCCGCGTGGTCGAGCGTCAGTATGTTTGTCAAC
>DASSKS010000070.1:0-3692 GCA_035690245.1 Halococcus sp.
GTCGTAGTTGTGGATGACTGCAACGCCCTGCTCGTCGGTGACATAAGCGAGGTCACGGCAGAACGCGGCGACGCCCGCGAGCGACCCGGCGAGACCGATTTGTGTGCCAACGACGAGCGCAGACCGGAATCTATCGCGCGGGAAGTCAAGTTCGAACATATCCATCACGCGGGCGTCGTTCACGCCGCGCTTCGTGGCCGCTTCGATTGCCCCTGGACTCCTGTCGATGCCGACGACTTCCCGACCATGCTCCTGTAACCAGAGCGCGTGCTGGCCCGGTCCACAGCCCACGTTGAGCACCGGTCCCGCGAGCGAATCGAGCAACTCTGGAGTGGTCTCGTGCCAGTTCTCGGACGGGAGGAAGTAATTCTCGTAAATATCGGCGTCCCAAACTGTCGTGCCGTCGCGGTGGATGCACTCGCCACGCAATCCGCCGCACTGGTAGTCACACATCGCCCGTCCGAGCGGGTCAGCCTCCGTCATACTCTGTGACACACCTGCAAATGATATAAAACCACCACGAAAGACGGTACCGATGCACAAGTCTCCGATGTGGGCCGGACGGTTTTTTGCCGCAGAGGGCGTCGTATTGGTATGCGACGTGTCGGCTTCGTAGTGAATCCAATCGCGGGGATGGGTGGCCGTGTGGGATTGAAGGGTACGGATGGAAAAGTAGTAGAGGCACGCGAACGCGGCGCAGAACCACGCGCGCCCGAACGCGCCCGTGACGCACTCGATTCGCTGGCGGCACACGGGAAGGATATCGAACTGCTCGTTGCCGGTGGCGAAATGGGTGAATCGGTGGCCCGCGCTGTCGGGTTCGGCTTCGAGGTCGTGAACAATCCACCCGAAGAAACCACCGCTGATGACACCCGCGAAGCCGTCCGTCGATTTGCCAACGAGGATGTGGACCTCGTTCTCTTCGTCGGCGGCGACGGCACGGCGGTTGATGTCACGGAAACACTCGAAGAACTCGACAGTAAAATACCCGTTTTGGGCGTGCCGGCGGGCGTCAAAATCTATTCCTCCGTGTTTGCGGTCTCACCGCGTGCAGCGGGCCGAATCGCGGCGACGTTCGAACGGACCGAATCCCGCGAAGTCAACGACATCGACGAGGACACCTACCGCGAGGGCGAAGTTCACACCCAGTTAAAGGCAATCGCGGAGGTACCCGTGGCCGAGGAAATCCAATCGAGCAAACAACTTTCGGGGGGGAGCGTCGAGACACTCGCCGCGGGGGTTGCAGATGGTGTCGAACCCGGTACGACCTACGTTCTGGGACCGGGCAGCACCCTCGGCGCAATCAAGCGCGAATTCGGATTCAAGGGAACGCCGCTGGGAGTCGATGTCTATCGCGCGAATGAGGAGGGTGGCGAAGTGCTCGTTCGTGACGGGAGCGCCGATGAGATTCTCGACAATTTGGGCGAGCGAAATGTCATAGTGGTCTCACCAATCGGCGGACAAGGCTTCGTCTTCGGGCGGGGCAACCAGCAGATTTCGCCCGCCGTACTCCGTGAAAGTGACATCGAAATCGTTGCCTCGCGGCGCAAACTCGACGGTATTGGGGTTCTCCGAGTGGATACGGGTGATGCCTCCCTTGATGACGAACTTCGTGGCTGGCGGAAGGTCAGAATCGGTCGCGTCGAACGGCGGTTGATGAAAGTCGTTTAGAATCGCATACGGATTATCTCCGCCGGAATTATTCGTTCTGCTTCCATTCCTTACGCAGCAATCCATACCAGAGCATATCGTGATACTCGCCACGGAACCACGCCGCTTCCCGGAGGGTTCCCTCGTGGTGAAACCCAAGCGACTCCAACAGACCGATTGAGGCATCGTTGAAGCTTCCACACCGGGCACCCACTCGTCGAAGATTCCGGTCGCAGAAGGCATATGCTATCATCTGTGCGGCGGCGTCTGACCCATATCCGTGCCCGTGGAATTCGGGGGCGAACCAGTAGGCGAGTTCCGAAGCGCGCGACCGGGCCGTCTCGTCCGGGCCGTACTGAGACCCCGTCAGCGAGACGACTCCGAGCGGTTCCTCGCCGTCACAGGCGAGACAGTGTATCCCATTGGAATTAGATATCACATTCTCGAAAAATTCAGAACTCTGTTCGTGGTTCATCGGGTCGATGTCAAGCGCGGGACGCCACACACGGGGGTCGTTCATACAGCGCTGAATGAACTTGATGTCTTCCTCCTCTATTGGTCGGAGAGTCGTTTTATCGCCCTCCTGAAAAATTGGTCCGGGCATACCGCACCATTCAGCCCCGGTGGTAAAGAGCCATTCCGTATCTGCCTCGAATCGCTAGTAGGATGGGCGGTTACTCTAGTGGCATACAGTGAAGATTAAGGTGTATGGGCGCGTCGAGCGCGACATGGTGGAGACGCGAAAAGTCCAGCGCCTCGGACCCTCAACGCTGGCGATGACCCTGCCCGCAGAATGGGCCAGAGCACACGGCGTCGAGAAGGGCGATGAGGTATCGCTCAGAACGGGCGGCAAGGGAACCCTGACGGTGATGCCAGAATCCGCCCAAACCGAAGAATCCCAAGCGACCATCCACGCCGAGAACATGGACGCGAGCGCGGTCGAACGTGCCATCGTCGCCCAGTACGTCCTCGGTCGGCGGGTCATCCACGTCGAAATGAACGAGGGCACCCTCGATTCTGCACACATCAACGCGGTGTATAACGCAGAAACCCAACTCATGGGATTGGGCGTCATCGAAGAAACTCCAGAACGCATTGCGATTCGGTGTTCGGTTGACCCGGAGGACTTCACCCTCGACAACCTCTTAGAACGACTCGAATCAACGGGGACGACGATGCGCGACGAGGCAATACAAGCCCTCGCGCTCGGTAATCCCGATTTCGCAGAACGCGCCCTGAATCGTGAACGACAGGCGAACAAGATTTTCGTTCTCCTTCTTAGATTGATTTTCACGGCCTATCAGAATCCCAATCTCGCGCGTGCCGTTGGACTCGAAGACGGCTTTCCGCTCATCGGCTATCGCTCCATCGCCAAGAATTTAGAACTCACCGCCGACAACGCCGAAGACATCGCAGAAATCGCTATGGAGGCTCCGGGCCACACGCTCGATGTCGACGACGCGACGATGCGACGCATCCGCGAGTTCACCGACCAAGTAGATGAAATCTCAGAACTCGCGGTGCGTTCTGCGGTCGAACGCGACTTCCAACTCACCATCGAGGTCAGAGAGCGCTTCGCCGCGATTCAAGACCGCGAGAGCGAAATCCTTGATGATTTACCCGAGATGAGCAACGGAGACCTCCTGCGGGTGCGTGAGGTGCTCGTCAGCCTCGCCCAAACCGCTCAGTATGCGGTTCGGAACGCAGAAATCGCCACGAACCTCGCACTCGATGAGGAGTCAGAACACACGACTATCGCATAACCCAGCCGGCCCAGCAAAACGAGTTAGCAGTGTTTCTTTTCGAATAACTCACATCCCTTTGCCCATCAGGTGACTGCGGAGGATGTCGTCTTCTTTGTTGCCGGTGGCAGTGTTCATCAACACCACCGTGTCATCAGTATCGAATTCGCCCTGTTCTGTGAGTGTCCACGCACCGCTTGCGGCCGCCGCGCAGGTCGCGCCCATCTCTAACCCCGTGTGCTGAGCAACCGTGACGGCACTATCGAGGATATCCTCGTCGGGGGTTGCGACGGCACCGCC
>DASSKS010000071.1:0-12883 GCA_035690245.1 Halococcus sp.
ATTTTTGAATCTCTGACTCGTCGTATCCTGTGAGCGCGCGGTGAGCATAGGGGTCTCGGGCCTGTCTTCCGTTCAGACGACGAATACGCCAATCTCGGCGTTCTCATCGAGGTCGCACGCCTTCCGGTAAAGGGAGATGTCGTCCCCGAGACCAGCGACAAACACAAGCCGATAGGAAACGAGGATGAACCATGAGCGCGGAACAGCGTCGGATTACGCTCACTGAGAACCCCGATGGGTGGTGGACCGCCCGCGAGGAAACCGTCGGTCTCACCACGCAGGGAGAGACGAGAGACGATGCTCTCGATGCACTGGACGACGTTCTCGAAGCCGTCGAAGGGGACGCGGGTCGCCCGCCGACCGACGACGAGCTTCGGGAAGCCGGGATCGACCCGGAGGACAACGAGACCGGCGGCGAACTCCCCGAGGTCCTTCGATAGCGTGGTCACACGGGATTTTTCGGGCTACGACGTGGCGAAGGTGCTCGTGAACACGGGGAATTTCTCGTGGGTTCGGACACCCGGCGATCACGCGATCCTGAAATGGGAACACCCAGATGGTTCGGAGGTCGAAAGCCGAACAGTAAGCGTACCATTGCATGACCGGGTTCGTATCGGGACTCTTCGCGGGATAGCCGACGATGCCGGGGCAAAGGACTTTGACGAGTTCTGTCGCTGGATCGACCGCAATCAATGACCCGGTAATTTTGAACGGCCCTCCATATACTGACATTGCTTTCAGGGTGGAGAAGGATACTCGCTGTCAAGAGCTACTGAGCGACTGTTCGATGCCGCAAGCTCTCGGTGCATCTCTTCCAGTAGGACGGCGCACGCGCCAAACTCGGCGCGCTCATCGCCCTCTCGCCACAGAGGGGGAGGGGAGTTTTTCGGGGGATCGGGGGTTACTATCGAAACCAGAGACATCGGTTTAGAGAGTCGATCCAATTTTCAGCCCAAACGAAATGAGGTCCCCTTTCGGAATATGGTGATTCTACCGTCGGTATCGTGCGTTGCTCCTTGATTACTTTCTAACAATATTCTTATACCAGATGGGGTAACGACCCCCTGACCCTTCCCAAAAGAGGCCACCCAATCACCCGAGAGCGACGTTTCAGTATTTCCAATGTTTTTGCCCAAATATCGTATATATTCGTCGCAATCGCTGATCACCCGCCGAAATCGGGCGGTAGAGCAGTCAAAATAGATAATATATATGGTAAAAACGACCAAAACACCCCGATTTCGTTCCCGAGAGGAAGGGTACTAATCGCCCGAAGTGAGCTTTTCACGACGATTGTCATTTTATAGTCCGTTCGATGATATTTAGTCGGGAAAACGCTTGCGCGATATAAGTTGGGCTGGACGAGCGCGCCGAGTCGGGAACGGGGGAGTCTCACCCCGGCGGCGGGCCGTCAGTCCATGTACCGCACAAGGGACACTGATACAGCGCGGTCGCACCGTCGAACACCGACGAAAGCGCCTCGTCACGGTCGAACTCGTTACCACAGTTCGGACAGGTGATGGTGAGGCTCACAGTCCGTGCGCCTCTCGCGCACAGTCCCGGCAGATGGGAACGTGAAACTCGCTCGAAAGGTAGAACGCGGCGGGACCGGCGCACGCCTCGACGCCGTTCCGGCAGATGTCTGCTGCGTGTTCGTCCGCCCGCTCACGGCGTTGTTCGTCCGGCTGATTCATCGCCCATCACTCTCGATGTCGCCCTCGGTGTACGAGACGCCGGTATTCGAGTTCGCCGAGAACGAACCCGTCGCGCCGCAGTGCTCGCACCGATACCCCTCGAATAACGTTACGTCGGTGTACGACTGTGCGGTAAATTCGAGCGCGTAGGAACCGCACTGAGAACAACGCAGGGTCATCGGGAGACCACCCGCCCGCCGTCCGTGGCGACGCGCTGCCAGACCATGAACTCGTCCACTGACGACGTTCGTACTGCCTCGATGCAACCGGGACACGGCAGGCCACCACATCGGTCACTGGTGGTCGTCGGGCCGTTGCACCCATGCACCGAGTGAGCACACCCATACTCGCGGGCGAAACGGGCCACCCGCGCGACGAGGGCGGTACTGTGTTGTTCACCGTCGAACAGCGCCGAGAGACACGCTCGCAGGACGTGTTTGCAAATCAGGCGCTCGCCGCGAAACTGGTAGTCGGCGCACTCGCACACACCACCGTCGAGTTCGACGCGGTAGGTCTGCTCGCCGTGTTCGACCGAGCCGACGCCGGGACCATCGAAGGCGACGGTCATAGGTTCGGTCGTCGCGCGCCGGAAGCGCCCGCTCTCAATCGTTCGTCGTCCGTTACTACTTTCTGCCGTGGTGGCTTTGATTGCCATGCTGTCTTGGACCTCCGAGACAGCCAGCGTCGGGTCCCTACACCCGGTGCGTTCTCCGAAGAACACGCCCGAGGACGCTGGTCTGTCTCTACCATGCATTACAGCGTGTATGGTAATAAGGCTGCCGGTGCATCGCAGGGTGCAAGGCGTTATGTAGTCTGACCACGAAAGAGAGGTATGCCAGATCGAGACGGAAGCGGACGGTTCGAATCGAAACTCGACGCCGACGACGTGGCCGAGTTCATCCGAGACGCCAACAGACCGTTTCAAACCACACGCGACGTGGC
Organism: Halococcus sp.; assembly: GCA_035690245.1. Classification (GTDB taxonomy): domain Archaea; phylum Halobacteriota; class Halobacteria; order Halobacteriales; family Halococcaceae; genus Halococcus. The sequence goes on from DASSKS010000071.1 coordinate 2,637, forward strand.
CGAACAGTTTGCCGTTGACCAATCCACCGCCTATCGAAAGCTCCAACACCTCACCGACGACGGACGGCTGAACAAGACGCAGGTCAGTGCGAACGCGGTCGTGTGGTGGATGTCGGATACCGGGAAGATGGAAGGTATCAGTCGCCGACATGGCGACGACGAGTACAGTGAGAATCCCGACTGGGTTGGCGACCTGCCGGGTCTTGGTGACGGCGCGTGAATGGCATACAAACATGGTTCAGTCGTTCTGGTCAAGGACCCGTACAAGGGCAACAGTCGTTCGTTTCTCGTCGTCTCGAACGAACCCGTTCCTACTATGGCAAGGATTACACGCTCGCCGTCATGACGACCACCGGGTTTGAGGAAGCAGCGCGTCTCGACGCGGACGACGCAACCATGGGTGGTCTCAACATCTACCCGTCGTTCGTGAAACCGTGGCCGCTCCACAAGTTCGAACACGGAGAGGTCCACCACCGAGTGGCACAGGTGTCCGACGGCGTATTCCAGCAAGTCGCTGATGCTGCCGATGACTCTATGAAACCGAAACCATGAGCAACGATAACCTACCGACACCGGCTGAAATCATCGCCACCCACGACGAAATCGAGAAGGAATACGACCTGAAATACAAGGGTTTCATGAAAGCCGCGCCGAAGTCGAAACTTCGGCGGGAAGTTATCGAACCGGCTGCTGAATACGACGACCCATATCACCGAGCAGCGGTACTACTGTTCGGGATACAGAGCGTCCATGTCTTCGAAGACGGGAACAAGCGGACAGCATGGACCGAGACGTTGGCGTATCTGGAACGACAGGGCATCACCCCTGATTTTTCTCAAGACGACGCCACAATCGAGCGCATCGTTCGCCGTGCCGGACTGTTCGACGTGGACGAACTCGCAGGCTGGTTCGAAACCGGCGAAATTGACGAGGACAGACTGCCGAAGCACTAAAGATGACGAAGAACGACACTACCCCTATGAGTCAGAAAGAGCGAGAAGACGACCTCGAAGAACACCGTGAACACGTCCGCGAAATCATTGAACGCGAACGTTCGATACTCGACCGGCTTGCTGACGACTAATCCTCCCTTCCCTCTCCCATACGAAGCCGTGTGCGGCATCTGGTAGGGCGCTATAAACAAACGAATATTCCCCTTTCGCTGTCGCCTACAAGCACGTCAGACGCCGCGCACGGCTTCATGGAGCCGGACAATGACTGACAACGAACACGAACGGCCACGCGGTACTCGCTAATACATCTACCCTCGGTTTTATATATTTTAGAATCGTTTACACTGTAAACTATGCTCGGCACGATCTCGTCTATGGTTATCTTACTGTTGAGCACTCTCAATCGGAAATTGATCTTTATTGGATTCTTCGTCGTTGCCCTCCTTGCCCTCGCGTTGCATCGCTATAGATACGTCCGCGAAAGTGCTGTCGTCCTATTCCTTGTCGCCCTCCTTCTGGTGAACGTCGTCGGCGTGTTCGCACTTCCGCTCACCCATCTACATCTCTACTCCAACAGAGCACCTAACGTAGATATTGAGTACGAGCTTTGGATTGTCGACGCTGACGGGAATGAACTCCAGTATGACCGACGTGCTGCCGAACCAATGGGTGATGGTTTTCAGAGTATCACGTACCGCATGGCAACCAAGTATTCACAGAAACGGAACGAGGAAATCGCCGCATTCCTGCTCGAAAACGCCCGTGAGTATCGCAATCATGTCGAAAGCGACCATCTCGTACCCATTGAATTCCCGCGTGCCAAAACGCACATACTCGATTACCGATGGAGGAAGGAGGACCTGTCCGGCTACTCAAAATTTGTCGGCATCCGTATCTATCGAGTCACCACTGGATACGCTGCAAACGGCAGTCACATCGTCTCACAAGATGAAACGATAATGGTGACGATCTACCCCGGACGGAATACTACGAGTGCATCGTCGCAGTTGGAAGGGTCGTGAGTCGGGTGTTCGTCAACTACTTCAAAGAACGAGTCCGTGACTCGCCGTTCAATATCGCTGTGGCTCGAACGATTCTGGGAATCTATCTCATCTGGAAAATCCTCATCTACGACTGGAGTGTGATTGCTGAGTGGCCTGTAGTCGTCTTCGAGATGTATGCGTTCGCTGCACCGCCGGTGGTCCAGCAATGGCTTCCAGTCGAGCAGTGGATCGCCGTGGGATTACTCGTGTTATTTTGTATTCGGATACCGGCTCGGTCCCGTGAGCTTCCTGAGTGCGCTCGTCATCGCCCATCTCGGGGCAGTACGGTTCACCCATCGAATCTCCGGGGAGACGGATGCACTGTTCTTCAGCGTCTATTTCCTCCTGTTCTTCGGATTGTACCGGATGGCCGACGAACTCTCGGTCGATGGGTTCCGTCGAACGCGGAACCGGTCCATCGACCAACTCAACGAGTTCCTCCAGTCGTCGCCGACCGATACCTATCGGATGACAGCACTCACAGGAGGACTGCTCGCTATCGCAACCGTCTATTTCGGCTCTGGGTTGGATAAGGCCAGAGCGGGGCCGCTGTCGGAGTGGATAAAGGGCGAAAACCTCACCCGATACATCATCGTCGCCCAAGAACGGTTCGGCATTCGGACTCAAATTGCCGACGTTCTCCACGAGTTGGCCGTGCAGTTTCCCTTGCTCATGGACGGTCTCGCCACGGGAACAATCGTCTTGGAGATGGGGTTTTTGCTCGCCATCCTCGCAGGAATCTCGATTACGCCGTTCGTTCTGGCGCTTCTCGGAATGCACACCGTGATCGCTCTCGCAATGGGACCGTTCTTCACTGACCAATACGTATTCTTGCTGCTGTTTTTCGACTGGGAGTGGCTTCACGAGCGCCTGACAGTGGACCGCTCAATCACCGTCGTCTATGACGAACAATGCTATTTCTGCGCGCGATGTCTCTACCTTTTCAAGCTTATCGACACAACCGAGACGGTCCAGTTCTACACTCAATCCACTGTGCCGGAGAGATACCGCGACCGTGACGATGAACCGTTCGAGGATGCGATGTACGTCTTCGACAACGAGATGGCTTACGAGGGGTACGATGCGTTTCAACGGCTTATCCGACAGTTCCGCGCATTTCTACCCATTGCTTGGGTGATGGGATTGTCGCCCGTCGCATGGGTCGGCGAACGTGTGTATAGACATATTGCAGCTAATCGGTATCGATATTTCGTTTGTGCCGTGGATTCAGGTAGTTCCGACTCCAGTAAGTAACTCATAGGCCAACAGACATCAAGATGTCCCGGTTGTTGTTCGTCGCCACCTGAGCCATCAGCTATGTGGTGGAGGTCTGAAAAATTGAATCGCACCGAACCGCTCAGGTCACCCGAGAGGGGTGAGTAGCCTGATTACGCGCCGCCACCGCCGCCACCGCCACCGCCGCCGGCACCGAGGTTGATGGTGGTAAGCGTTGCCGTAGTACCCTGACCATCGTCGTAGATGACTGTGATGGTATTCGTCGCGGTTACTCCAGTTTTACTGTCTCCAGCAACGATTGCACCGTCAGTACCACTGCCGGCACTACCCCATGCATTTCTTCCGGTGCCATCAGTGGCGACGTAGAGGAACTCATTTGGAATCGGGTCACCGCTACTCATGGTCAGCGTACCAGTTGCCGCATCGTAGCTAAAACTCGCCTGTGGTGTTTGCTGTTGTTCACCACCGAGTCCCAGCACGAACGCACCGATGACGGCGGCGAGAATTACGACGACAGCGACCATTAGGATTACACCTATCACGGGGCTGACCCCTCTCGTGGACTTGTAGTATCTGCTATTCCGAGCAGACTTCATTACCCCAATGACCGGACTGACTGCACGTTTCTCCGCAAGAAATTCCTTGATTTTCGTCTTCATTGTTTCGTTCCTTCGACACACCAGCCACCGATTCCGGCAGAGCGCAAACGCCGACCGCGAGGACCGAGCGATAGCCACCACCGCGACTCGTTCGTACTGATGCGTTACTGTAACTTAAACTCGATACTATATAAAATTTCTGTTTATCAGGTACAATACTATCTCTATTCTCTGCTGTATTTTCGATAGTCGATACTGTATCATCGACATCGCTATGGGTTCGCGCCGGGTGCGGTCCCACGGCGAAGTTGAAACGGTTAAGTCCCGTCGTCGGTTGATTTGTGCTGTGTCTCTTATAGCGCTCCCGTCGGTTCTCAGCACTGCTGGGCCGACAGCCGGGCAGTTCGCCATCGGCGCGGGAGCGTCCGTGCTCGCCCAAACGAGTTCCGAACCCGCAGCCGCTGCGCTGCTCGCGGCGCTCGGGTTGCCGTTCCTCGGCGCGCTCTTGGTTCCGCTCGTCTATCGCGCACTCGGCGAGCGCACGAGTTGGTTCGCCGCGCTCATCGCGCTCGTCTCCTTCGGATTGGTGGCGAGTCAGTACGGCACCACGGGCACAGTCATGGTTCCGTGGATTCCCTCTCTCGGGGTTTCGCTCACTCTCTATCTCGATGGACTTTCACTACTCATTTCGCTGCTCGCAAGCGGTGTCGGGGTGCTGATTTTCGTCTATTCGGGCAGCTATATGCGCGCAGAACCCGGCGGAATGCGCTATTATGCCACCATGCTCGCGTTCATGGGCGCGATGGTCGGCATCGCGCTCGCCGTTGACCTCATTTCACTATTTGTGTTCTGGGAACTCACGTCCATCGCGTCGTTTTGGCTCATCGGCCACTACCGCGATGTAGAAAGCGCCCAGCGCGCCGCGAGAAAGTCCCTGCTCATCACCGTTTCTGGGGGGTTGTTCATGCTCATCGGCTTCCTCTTGCTCTCTTTCGTCTCGGGTATCGCCCTCGATAGCCAGACGTTCTCCTTGATTACGATGCTTCGAAACACAGAGGCGATGCGCGCCGCCCTCCACGAAACTGGACTGTTCGTTCCGGTGCTCGTCCTCGTCGCCATCGGCGCAGCAGCCAAATCCGCACAGGTCCCCCTCCACATCTGGCTGCCGGACGCGATGGAAGCCCCCACTCCCGTGTCTGCCTTCCTCCATTCGGCAACGATGGTCAAAGCCGGCGTCTATCTCATCGCCCGATTCCGCCCTCTCTTACTGGGCGACGAGTGGATGCTCCTCTTTGCAACCCTCGGACTCATCACAATGGTCGTCACAGCGATTCTTGCCGTAGGAGCAAGCGACATCAAGGAACTCTTGGCCTACTCGACGGCCTCCCACCTTGGACTTATCACGGCGGGCTTCGGCTTCGCCACACAGTTGGGAGCGGAAACTGGCGTCTTTCACATCCTGAATCACGCCTTATTCAAGGCCACCCTGTTTCTCGTTGCGGGCATCATCGCCCACGAGGCCGGCACGCGCGCGATTTCGGAACTCGGCGGTCTCCGCCACGAACTTCCTATTACAGCTATCATCACCGCTATCGCTGCGCTCGGCATGGCCGGCGTGCCCCCCTTCAATGGGTTCTACTCGAAGGAACTCCTCTTCGAGACGACCTATCACGTAGCCACCGAACTCGGAGGAGTGGCGTGGCTCTTTCCCGCAGTCGCCGTCTTCGGCAGTATCTTTACTTTCCTCTATTCGATTCGGTTTCTCTGGTTGTTCATGGGCGAGAAACCCGATTCGCTCGGCCAAATCCACACGCCCTCGTACACGCTGCTCGCACCGCCGCTCGTGCTCGCCGGGTTGTCCGCCGTCGTCGGACTCAATCCCCAACTCGCCGTCGATACCATCGTCCAGTCGGCGGTTTCGAGCGCCATCCCTGCCGAGGCTCACGGGATAACCATCGGACTCCCGACCGAACTCACCCCCTCGCTCGGGATGAGCGCCATCACCATCCTCATCGGCATCGTGGCCTTTCCGTTCTACGGACGGCTTCGAGACGGCGTTCGGTGGCTGAGTCAGAAACCACTAACCGCGAACTGGTGGTATCGAAACGCGGTGTTCGGTCTCGAACGCGCGAGCGCGCTCACGCTTCCCCGCATCCAGACCGGCTTCTTTCGCACCTACGCGATGTGGATGCTCGGCGTGACGAGCCTTCTTGCTCTCGCTGGGTACATCGCGGCGGGCATCTCATTTCCTGTCTTCTCTGGCTTCTCGATTGCCATTCCAGTCATCATCGTGTTAGCGATTGCAGTCGTCGGCGCAAGCGCGGTGAGTGTCGCGCCCTCACACGTTGCAGGCGTGCTCACGCTCTCGATTTTGGGATTCATGGTCGCGCTGTTTTTCGTTCTCACCAGTGCGCCCGACCTCGCGCTCACCCAGTTGGTGGTCGAAACGCTCGTGCTCGTCATCTTCTTGCTCGTGCTCGATAAGCTTCCGGCCTTCTACGGCGAGGCAAGTAGAAAAAAAGCGGCCCGCGATGCGGCTTTCGCCGGTGGCGTCGGAATCACGGTTTTCATCACCGTGCTCGTAGCGACCACCTCCAGCCCGGACACGATTGCGAGTTTTTTCGTCAAAAAGGCCCCGCTTCCCACCGGTGGCGGCGGGAGCAACATCGTCAACGTCATTTTAGTCGATTTCAGAGCGTTCGACACGATGGGCGAGATTTCGGTGATAGCGATGGCCGCCCTCGCGGTGGTGACGCTCATCGCCATGCGCGGTCGGGGTGAGTCATCGTGAGCGCACGCCGAACCACCGTCATCGCCCGCACCGTCGTCCGCATCGTCTTTCCGCTCGTCCTCCTCACGGCGATTGCACTCCTGTTCCAAGGCCACAACCTTCCCGGCGGGGGATTCATCGCGGGCGTGCTCACGGTGGCCGGGTTCGCGCTCGTCTACGTCATCTACGGACTCGATTTCCTCCAGAACGACTTACTCGGGCGTGACGGGGGCGAGACCGCGGCAGGCCCGGCCATCGTCGCGGACTACCGCCTCGCCTTCGCCGTCGGTCTCTCGCTCGCGGCTGGCGGCGGCGTCGTCGCTATGTTGTTCGGTTTTCCATTCCTTTCACAGGTCGTGATATTCTTCCACGACCTGCCGATTTATCACGAACTCGAATTCGCTACTGCATTTGTTTTCGATTTGGGGGTGTACTTCGTGGTCGTCGGCGCACTCCTCTCCATTCTTGCGGTGGTGGGTTCTGAATGACCCAATTCGTCCTTGCGGTCGTCCTCGGACTCTTATTCGCCTTTGGCACGTATCTGGTGCTCCGCCGGGACATCGTTCGCGTGGTCTGGGGCGTGACCATCATCGCACAGGCGGCGAACGTCTATCTCATCACGATGGGCGACCTCTCGGGGGCTGCGCCAATCGTCGCGGGCCACGGGCCGGGTAATCCGGCGACGACGACCGACCCGCTGGTGCAGGCGCTCGTGCTGACGGCCATCGTCATCGGTTTTGGGACGACCGCGTTCGCACTCGTGCTCACCTACCGCATCTACGAAGAACACGGCACCATCGACTTGCGCGAACTCGGCGAGACGGGCGGTGAGACCTGAATGGCCTCTCAAATCGTCATCGCGCCGCTGGTGGTCGCGCTCCTCACCGCAATCGTCACTCTGTTCGTCAGACAATTCCCCAAAATCCAGCGCGGGGTGAGTCTCGCGGGCGCGGGTGCGTATCTCGTTTCAGTCGTCCTACTCGCCGATGCCGTTTCCCATCAGTCGATTATGGTCTATCAACTCTCGAACTGGCCGGCACCCTTCGGCATCACGCTCGTGGCCGACGCGCTTTCTGTGTTCATGCTCTCGATTACGGCGGTGGTCTCGCTCGCGGCGGTCGTCTTTTCGGTTCGGTTCATGAGCGAGCGCGCCCAGCGCGTTTCGTACCATTCCCTCTATCACCTGATGGTAGTCGGCATCACCGGGTCATTTCTCACGGGCGATATCTTCAACCTCTTCGTCTGGTTCGAGGTTCTTTTACTTTCGAGTTACGTGCTCGTGGTGTTCTATTCGGGACCAGAACACACCCGCGCCGCCCTCCAGTACACCGTGCTCAACCTCTTGGGGAGTGCTGTCATGCTGCTCGCCATCGGCGGTTTGTATGCCACGACTGGCACCTTGAATATGGCTGATATGGCCCGACGGCTCGCAAATCCCCACCAGTTCGGCATTGACCTCGTTCCCGTGCTCGGTCTCACTGCACTCCTCTTTTGTGTGTTCGCGCTCAAGGCAGGCATCGTCCCGTTTCAGTTCTGGGTGCCCGCTGCCTACCGCGCCGCACCCGCGCCGGTTTCGGCAATGCTCGCGGGCGTCGTCAAAAAAGTCGGAATCTATGCGATTATTCGGCTGTATTTCACCGTTTTCGCCGCGGCAACCCTCCCCGTTGGGCTTTCACTACCGGGATTCGTGGGGGACTCCTTTCTTTCGTTTTTCGGTCCCATTCTATTCATTATGGCCGCCGGAAGCATCCTTCTCGGGGGCATCGGCGCGCTGAGTCGCGTGGATTTGGATGGAGTGCTCGCGTATTCGAGCATCGGCCAAATCGGATTTGTTGTGCTACCGCTCGCGGTTGCGGCCACAGTACCCAAAGTGCGCGCGCTCGGCATCGCGGCAGCATTGATTTACGCACTCAATCACGCTTTCGCCAAGTCGATGCTGTTCCTCGCAAGCGGAACCATCAAAGAAGCCGTCGGTTCAGTGAATTTCGCCGATATCAGTGGACTCATGCAACGGACGCCCGTGCTCTCGATTGGCTTTTTCGTGGGTGCGCTCTCGCTCATCGGCATTCCACCACTAGCAGGCTTTTTCGGCAAACTGTTCGTCTTTCAGACGACCGCGAACGCCGGTGTGTTGGGTGGACGGGGCGCGACTATCGCGCTCGGTCTCTCCCTATTCGGCGCGATACTCACCATCGCGTACTTCACACGCGCGTGGAATCGCGGCTTCTGGGGCACGCAGTCAGAAGGAGTGGAGACGGCGACGTACTCGCCGGCACTGGTGGGGGTCGTCGTCGCCCTTGCGCTCTCGTTGGTGGTCGTCGGCATCGGCTTCGAACCCGTCTTGGAGGCGGCGAACGCTGCCGCCGGGGCTGCACTCGATAGGGGAGCCTACGTCAGCGCTGTATTGGGTGGTGGCGGATGAGACGCTGGCCGGTCATTGGCGTGACGCTCGCGGTGCTCTGGCTGTTCGTCCGCGGAGTTTCGCTCACGCCCTCGCGCATCGCAGAGGAGTTCCTCATCGGTCTCGGTATTGGTATGTCAATCGCGTTCGTCTTTCGGCGGTTCTACGCCACGGAGTTCGTCCTCGCAGGAACCCTTCGAGTAATTCCCTACATCATTGCCTACTTGCTCGTCTTTACCAAAGAATTGATTGTGGCGAACCTCGATGTGACCTATCGCGTGCTCTCGCCATCGTTACCCATCGAACCCGCCGTCGTAGCGATTCCGCTGCGCGTCGAGAGCGATGCGGCCATCACCACCATCGCCAACTCCATCACGCTCACGCCGGGAACGCTCACGATGGACTACGACGAGGATATCAACACGCTCTACGTCCACGGTATCAACGGACGCGACCGCGATGCGCTCGTCGCTCCTATCCGCACGTGGGAGAACCTCGCGCTCGTCATCTTCGACGAGGAGGCGAGTCCAGACGACACGCCGCCCGCTCCACGGGGTGATGTCGGTGGCGACTGAGGTACCTGAATTTCTCTCGCTCGCCATCCAAATCGGGCTGGTGATAGCCAGCGGTGTCACGCTTCTCTCTGGCTATCGCGTGATTCGCGGCCCGACGACACCCGATAGAGTGGTGGCGCTCGATGCCATCACTACCAATGTCGTCGCCGTCGCGGTGCTCTTTTCTCTCCAGACCGATAGCGGGTTTTTTATCGACGTGAGCCTCGTCCTCGCCATCATCGGCTTCATCAGTACAATCGTCGTCGCGCGCTACGTCACTGAAGGGGATATCATCGAATAATAATGAACACGATTTACGCCGGTATCATCACGCTGCTCATCGCCATCGGGAGTTTCTTCCTCATCGTGGGCACGATTGGACTCCTCCGCCTTCCCGATGTCTATAACCGGATGCACGCGACCAGCAAGGCCACAACGCTCGGCGCGGCTTCACTGTTTCTCGCGGGCACGCTGTATTTCGCGCCCACGAAACTCGGCGGCGCGGGACTCACCTCGCTCGTGGGCATCGTCTTCTTGTTCATCACTGCGCCGACGGGTGCGCACATGATTTCACAGGCCGCAGAGCGCATGGGCATCGAGTTCGCCGGCGATGCCGTCTGGCCCGAGACGGGTGAATCGCGCCCCGAATCGCCGGGTGAAGAGGACTGATGAATCGGAGTACCCGCACACG
>DASSKS010000072.1:0-2095 GCA_035690245.1 Halococcus sp.
AGGCTCCGCGAGCGTCTCGACATCGAATTCGTCCATAGCCTATTCCGACTCGCGCCGCTTAAGAGCGCGTCGGTACTCGCCATACGGGTCTTCGGGGTTGTAGGGGGCCGGCGCGCTATTCACAGCGGAACCGCCACACCCGGGACACGTCTCAGAAAGGGTATAGACCGGGTACTCGTGGGTCGATTCCCACTCCGCACACACACGAATGGTGGATTTCATTTTCGACTTCGGTGTTATTCTTCGTCGCTCCGGCGTTCGCGGTGGAACTCGGCGGTGCCGCCGTGCTCGGTGACGGAGGTAGATGCGCGGTCGGCACTGGCTTCGAGTTCGCTTTCGGCGGTTTTGTAATCGGGAGCCTGCACCCGGATGCGATACTCGGGTGAGCCGACATACGTCACATCGAGTTCGACTTCTTCAGGAATGTCGCCGTTGCCCTCCGCCGCGTGGAGTGCCTCGCGGATGACATCCACGCCGCTGCTCTCTGCGCTCTGCAAATCGACGTAGCCACTGACGGTCACATACGGAACCGAGACGTTCTCGCGGGCGGTTTCGACGATGGCCTCGATTTCCTCGTCTGTGAGGTCAGTTTCATCGAGTGCGTCCGCGCCGTGGATGGCCGCTTCTTCGAATCCGGCATAGAGCGTCCCGAACTCCGCGAGAAACTCGTTGGCTACCCCGGCGTACTGCTCGTCGGTGATGTCCTCACCGAAGGCAATCGTCATCCAGTTGTCGGCGCGCTGTTCTGCTTTCCACTCTTGGACTTTCTCCGAGCGCTGGTGGTCGTTGACGTCCTTCAGCGAGAGGTCGATCTGCTGTGAACTCTCATCGACGGAGAGCACTTTCGCCACCACGGTCTGGCCGACGCTCACGTGGTCACGGACGTTTTTGATCCAGCCCGAGGCGACCTCCGAGATGTGGACGAGTCCGCGCTTTTCCTCGTACTCCGAAAGCTCCACGAACACGCCGAAATCCGCGATTTCGTCTACTTTCCCCACGACCAACTCGCTCGGGTCGGGCCACCCACTGTATTTCATCCCGACTCACCCGCGATTCGGTCGGTCGTCTCGCGGCGCTCAACCGTCTCTAACACTTCGCCCTCGAAGACGGCCTTACCCCCTGTAGGTCGGGCGAGCGTGGTACCACAGACCGCACACGCGACAGTTGAGGACGCCTTCCCGAAGACAACCTGTTCGTTCTCACAGTCTGGACAGCGCACAGTATAGAAATTTCCGGCCATGATTACTCCTGAAATTCGAGTCGGCCTGCGCGCCAGCCCTCACGCATATGCGCGTTGCCGCAGTTGCTACACCGGTATTTGAGGTGGGTCTTTTTGGTGGGTTTGTCGCCACCGGCGACCTTCGAGAATTTGCCCGAGTTGCCAATGGTGCCGACGGCGCGCTCGCGCTGACGGTCTATCCATTTCATTCCGGTTTGGCGACCCGTCCGAACCTTCTCGACTTCGACTTCGTGGTGTTCGTTACAGTGTGGGCAGTACGTGTTGAATCGACGTGGCATCTGCATGGGTACTACGCCTGAATACCGTCCGGGAGGATAAAACGGGTTTGGTCCGAGCGCGCGAAACACGATTCACTCACTCCTTTGATTGGCAGGCCGAAGCCGTTAGCCAGCGAAGCAGGTAGGACAAAACAGCTAAACGACCACATGGAAGAAGAATATGATGAACAAAGCATGGTGTGAGCGGTCCGAAGCGCTTAGGTTCGTCTCGTGCGACCCTTGCCCATGAAACGACTCATCATCAGGGGCGACCCCGGCGTCCGCAAGGGTGGACGCATCGAGCACGACGACGAAGAATTGGTCTGTTTTGGCATCTCCAGACAGGGCGAGTGGCACGGACCAGACAGAGTGCAACTGTGGTGTACGGTCGGCACCGAAGACGAAACGGAAGCCTTCGAGCGCCGCGAGTTCATCCCGATGCACCTCGATGTCGAGGCCGTCGACGCCGACGATGTGACGGTCATCCAGCGCAAGGGCGAACTCACGCTCTAGAACCTCCACTTTTTTACTTCACCCCCGTTGCTCGCTCACTCCGTTCGCTCGCAAGGGGGTTCGCAAAAACCTGGACTAAAAACCC
>DASSKS010000073.1:0-5250 GCA_035690245.1 Halococcus sp.
CGAAAAAGGCGGTTTTCAGGTGAACGAGCAACTGCTTTCGGGGAGCGACGCGCGCGTAATGCACTGTCTGCCCGCCCATCGCAGCGAGGAAATCACCGGAGAAACCATCGAAAGCGAGCGCGCAATGGTCTGGCAGCAGGCCGAAAACAGACTGCACGCCCAGAAGGGACTGCTCGCGTTTCTCTTGGATGCGCTCTGAAAGCAGTATCAACGACCGCCGACGAGCGGATAGACGATGCCGAGGAGCACTCCATAGACGAGATGGGGAATCAGACTTCCCGGCAGGGCGAAGCCGAGCAGTGTCGGCCCAGCGGGGAACCCGACGGCGTTCAACCAAATCGGCATAACGATGTTCGCCGCGACCACCCAGAGGACGAACCCCCAGACGAGACCGGCAATCGCAGACCGGAAGACGCTCCGATCGATTCCAGAACCCGCCGCGATGGCGGCGAAAATCACGCCGAAAATCGCGCTGTGGCTCATATGGGCAATCCACCCGGCGATGCCGTTCGGCGGCGGCGCGAGACCGTAGAGTGCTGGGATGGCTACGGCAATGGTTTTCGGATTCATCAGCGAGATGAGTGCGCCCATGACTACGCCACCGACCAACCCACCGACGACACCCGACTGCCAGTCGTTGAGTCCGGTGGTAGTTGTCGCTGTTTCGGATCGAGTCTCTTGACTCATGCGCACCGGGTACACCACGCGCCGAGATAATCGTGTGGCGTGTTGGTAGACAGCACGCACTGGCGCGGGCCGCACACGACCGCCGGGAGGCCGACGTTTATGCTGTCGGCCCTCGAAAACGTCAGTATGGCTGAAACAGACCCGGACCCCCAGCGCTTTCGGGACCTGATGCTCGATTCGGAACCGGGTTTCGAGGACGTGATGGTCTGTGTGTTCGATATCCAGCGCCACGAAACCCGGACCTATCGCGTGCTGCTCGACAGTCCAGACAGCACTGTCGAGGAACTCGCCGATATGTTGGAACGCGACCGCTCGAACGTCAATCGCTCGCTCTCGACGCTGCGCGAGAAGGCACTCGCAGAGCGCAACCGCCGACTACTGGAGGACGGCGGACACGTCTATCAGTACACCGCAACGCCGCTGCCCGAAACCAGAGAACTGATGCACGAAACCTTAGACGAGTGGACCGCCTACGTCCACGCGCGTATCGAGGAGTTCGGTGAGGGGGATGTACTCCAGTAGTCAACGAAGTATCGGACATCCAAGGCGCGTCGGCAACGCACCGCAGACCGACGAGCTAGCGGCGTATTCCGGGTCGCTCGGGGCGCGTTCCGAGTGTGACCGTAACCGTCCGGCGCTCGCCATTGCGAAGCACCGTTATCCGAACCGTGTCGCCCGGCGACGCCTCCAAGGCGAGATACGAGGAGAGTTGCTCTACCGTGCCGATTCGTCTGCCGTCAATGGCAACGATGATATCGCCTCGTCTGAGTCTGTCAGCGGACGGTCCATCGGGAACGACACGGGAGACAAGCACGCCATGTGGTCGGTCGAGACCCGCTCGCTCGGCAATCGATGGCGTAACTGTTCGCGGGTGGATACCGAGATAGGCGTGGTGATACTCGCCAGTCTTGATGAGTGCTGGAATCACCCGTTTCATCAACGCTGCCGAGACAGCGAAGGCGAGGTTCTCGCCGCCGCCGGAGCTAATGACGCCGACGACCTCTCCATCCAAATTCAAGAGCGGCCCTCCCGAATTGCCCGGATTGACCGGCGCGTCAGTCTGGATAGCGTCAGGAATAGTGTAGCCGTTCGGCGCGGGAATCGAGCGGTTCACCGCGCTCACGATGCCCGAGGAGATGGACCCTTCCAAACTGTAGGGGCTGCCGATGGCGGCCACCTTCGTGCCGATAGGGGGTTCGTTTTCGACCAGCGGGAGCGCGTTTGCATACTGGGGCGGGTTCCGAATCCTGATAACGGCGAGGTCGCTCGATGGATCGATGCCGACGACCGTCCCAGCGCGCCACTCCCCGCGCGAGAAGCGAACCTGTACGTCCATCGCGTCGTTGACGACGTGGGCGTTCGTGACGATATAGGAATCCCGATAGACGAATCCCGACCCCTGTACACCCTTGCCGTCTGTGGTGGTCACGCTGACGAGTACGACCGAGCCGATGGTTTCGCGGTAGACCTGCGTGTACGGGCTTTGTGGTCCGGCGGTGGTCGCGTTCGTGGCGGTCGCGTTTCCAGCAGGTGTGTTTCCAGCGGTCGCGTTTCCGGTAGCCGCCGTCTGTGGGCTGTCGGTCGCGGTCGCACCACCGAATATGGAAGAACAGCCAGCGAATCCGGCGGCGAGTGCCGTCACAATCCCACCCAGATATCGCCGTCGCGTCACCTGCTGGTCCCGCCGGTCGCTCATGGACCCCCGTTCGCTCGATGCACGGGTAAATATCACGCTTGTCGTCGTCAGTCACGGCCATCATGGCTGTGAGAATCGGCATTCGTTCGACGGTTGGTCGTCGCTACGAATGGACAACCAGCCCATTTTTGCCTGCCGCGTGCCTTCATTACTCGATGGTCGATCTCACGCTCTCCCCAGTAGAAATCCCAGAATGCGCCACCGATGGCGTTTGGCTCGCGTGTATCGAGTGCGGGCGGACGCTCGCGCCGTTCGATGCACCTGTCTATCGCTGTCCCGACTGTGCTGGGCTATTGGAGGCGCGCTATGGCGAGTATCCCACCTTCGATGAATTTTCAGGTCGTGGCGTCTGGCGCTATGCGGCAGCACTGCCTTTCGAATCGGGCGTCTCGCTGCCAGAGGGCGACACGCCGCTTCACGAGGCCCCGCGACTCGAAGCCGAAATCGGTGTCGAAACCCTCCGCATCAAACACGAGGGAATGAATCCCACGGGGAGTTTCAAGGACAGAGGAATGACTCTCGGGGTACGGGTCGCAGAAGAACTCGGCGTCGAGCGGTTGGCGTGTGCTTCGACAGGCAATACGAGTGCGGCACTTGCGGCCTACGGCGGACGCGCAGGTCTCGAAACGCTCGTGTTGCTCCCCGCTGGAAAGGTCGCCGCCGGGAAGATTGCACAGGCGAGTTTACACGGCGCGCGAATCCTCGAAGTCGATGGGAATTTCGATGCCTGCCTCGATATCGTCTCCGAACTCGCAGACCGCGGTGAGGCCTATCTCCTCAACTCGCTGAATCCCTTTCGGTTAGAGGGACAGAAAACGATTGGATTCGAAATCCTCGAAGCCTTTCGAGACGACTATGGCCGCTTTCCCGACAGAATCGTTCTTCCCGTCGGCAACGCAGGAAACACCGCAGCACTCTACAAAGCCTTCCGCGAACTCGTCCAATCGGGAGCACTCGACGCCGAGGAAGTGCCGATACTCACGGGAGTCCAAGCGGAAGGGGCCGCGCCGATGGTCGAAGCTATCGAGAACGGATGGGACGACACCGAGCGTTGGGAGGAAGTCGAAACGCGCGCGACTGCCATCCGCATCGGTAATCCAGTCAATGCACCGAAAGCCATCCCCGGCATCCGCGAAACCGGCGGCACGGCAGTCGCCGTCTCCGACGACGAAATCACCGATGCCCAGCGCGCGCTCGCGGGCGAGGGAATTGGCGTCGAACCCGCCTCGGCGGCGAGCGTCGCTGGTTTGAGAAAACTCCGTGAATCAGGGGTCGTGAGTAGTGATGAGGACGTTGTGTGTCTGACAACCGGACATTTACTGAAAGACCCCGATGCGGCGGCTGCGGCCGGGTCTGAGCCGGAGCCAGTACCCGCAAATACCGATGCTGTACTCGACCATCTGCGTGAGTAAGTAGACAGAAAATCGCGGCTTGCAGAAATCAACCGCGAGATTCACGCAGAAACCTACGCGAAGCTCGCACGCGAGTGATTGGCAGGGACCGGATTATTCCGTTCCGTTCAGCGCGATATACCGGGTTTCGATGATGCGCTCGTCGGCTTCGAGGCGTTCGCGGAGTTCCTCCGTGACGGGTTCGTCCAAGTTATAGACCGAGAGCGCCTCGCCGCCGATGGTCTCGCGGGCGTTGAACATCCCTGCGATGTTGATTCCGCCATCGCCCAGAACAGTACCGATGAAGCCAATCAATCCCGGTTCGTCCTTGTTGCGCGCGACGAGCATATGCCCTGCCGGGATGGCATCCACACGAAAACCGTCGATGCGGACGATGCGGGGGTCTTCGCCCACAAACAGCGTTCCTTCGACGCCGATTTCCTCATCGCCGTTCGTTACGGTGACGGTCACGAGACTCTGGAAATCCTTTGCCTGTCTGGTCTTCGATTCCACAACGTCGATGCCGCGCTCATCGGCGATTTGTGGGGCGTTGACTGCGTTGACCTGCCATTCGAGTGGTTCGAACACACCCTCCAAGGCGCTCGCGGTCACGAGGTCTACCTCCTCGGCGGCGATGTCGCCCGCGTAGGTCACTTCGACGCGCTCGATGCGCCCGTCGAGCAACTGGGCCGCGATTTTTCCGGCTGTGGAGGCGATGTCGAGATACGGGCGCACACGGGGGAAGGCACTCGCGTCCATCGAAGGGGCGTTGAGCGCGTTCATCACCGGTTCGCCACGGAAGGCCGCGAGTACCTGCGCCGCGATGTCGGTGGCGACGTTCTCTTGGGCGGCGTGGGTGCTCGCGCCGAGATGAGGTGTGACAACGACGTTTTCGACACCCAGAAGCGGGCTATCCGGTGAGAGTGGTTCGTCGGCAAAGACATCGATGGCTGCACCCGCGAGCGTTCCGTTCTCGACGGCGTGGGCAAGCGCAGACTCGTCTACCACACCGCCGCGCGCGCAGTTGACGAGATAGCCGTCTCCTAATGTGTTGAGTTCCTCACTGGCGATGAGATTTTCAGTTTCAGGTGTGAGCGGCGTGTGGAGGGTGAGCACGTTCGCGCGCGCGAGGCATTCATCCAGTTCGACGAGTTCGGCCCCCAGATTCGCGGCGCGCTCTGCGGAGATGTAGGGGTCATACGCCACGAGGTCCATGCCCAAACTATCGAGTTTTTTGGCGACTTCCTGTCCGACGCGGCCAAAGCCCACAATCCCGAGTGTCGCGCCGTTGAGTTCAGTTCCCAGATAATCGCCTTTGGCCCACTCGCCGGCTTTCAATCTGGTGTGTGCCTGCGGAATCGAGCGGGCGGCGGCGAAGGTCATGGCGACGGTGTGTTCTGCGGCGGCGCGGACATTGCCCTCGGGAGCGTTGGCGACGATTACCCCATACTCGGTGGCGGCGTCGATGTCGATGTT
>DASSKS010000074.1:0-3442 GCA_035690245.1 Halococcus sp.
GAGGCGCGCGAGATGCAGCAGGAGGTGGAGCATCCGACCGCTGGTACTGTAGAGATGCCGGGCAGTCCAATGCATTTCTCGGGAACACCGACGACGATACGCCGTCATCCGCCGCTGCTCGGTGAACATACCCGCGAACTACTTGGTGAAGTAGGCTACGACGAGACGGCGATAAAGCGACTAGTGGACGAAGATGTCGTCGCGCCACTGGGGGACTGAGTGAGAATCTACCCGGCGAGTTCGCTACCGAATCCCTCGTGGACGGCGAATTCGAGCGCGTTGACGAGGTAGTGGGCAACGACCACCACGAGCAGACTGCCAGTGAGAACGAACGCGCCAGCGAGCACGAATCCCAAGCCACCGGTGGCGACCATGCCGATTGTCCCTTGTGCGCCGTGACCGAGCGCGAACGCCACAGACGAGAACAACGCCAACAGCCACGGCGAGAGCGAAAATCCCATCGAAAACGCGCCGACGAGTGCCGCCCGAAAGAGGAACTCCTCGAAAACCGCGATGGTGGGTAAGACGAGACCGAGGAGTACGAGCCACCCCGCCGTCGAATCGGGCGCGAGCGACGCGCGGAGTTCGTCGGGTGTTTCGATGCCGACCGCGTTCGCACCGAGCGTACCGAGTTCGTTGACGAGATACAGCGCGATACCGAGAGAAACACCGATAACGAGCGCAGAAAGTCCGCTCTCCGTTACTGCGGTCACACCGAGTGCTACGGGCGGAATTCGGGCGTACCACGCGCTCCCAACCAACAAGAAAAGAAACAGTCCTTGTGAAAGTGCGACGTTCGCAAGCAATACCCCCGTTGAAAGTGACGCTGGCTGCGAAGCACTGGGTTCTGGTGTGGAGTCTGTATCCGCTGCTGGTTCATCTTCAATAAGAGGCGGTTCGCTATTCGATTCCACCGTGTATCCATCTCCGAATCGACCATCCGGTGAATCGCGCTGAGTAGCGTCAGCACCGTCGCTCATCGACAATTGTGAAACACGCGCGAGCGCGAGTAAGAGACCGAGCACGACGGCGGTCACGCCCGCAAAGACCGCCCACCGAGGCACTATTGGGGACTAGGGCTGCCAGTACCCTGCTGTCCAACCTGCCGGTCGAGTGCCTGACCCGTGATGGATTTCAAGCGGTCGACCAATCCGTCCTTCTCGCCCTCGCCGGCAAGAGCGACATCGAGCACTTCGCTGATGTGTGAGACGGGGATGATCTCTATCTGGTCTTCGTACTCGTCTTCTATCATCACGTCCTGTTCGTTGGCTGCCGGGATGATGACCCGTTCGAGACCGGCCTTTGCGGCGGCCTCAATTTTGTGGGTGACGCCACCCACAGGCAGGACATCGCCCCGCACCGAGAGCGAACCGGTCATGGCGAGGTTCTGGTCGACCGGCACGTTTTCGAGCGCGCTGATGACCGCCGCAGCCACCGTGATGGAGGCCGAATCGCCGTCGACGCCCTGTTGGCCAGTTTGAACGAACTGGATGTGGATGTCCTTCTCTGCGATGTTCTGGTCCGAGAACTTCTTGATGATTGCCGACACATTCTGGACGGCCTCTTCTGCCATCTCCTGCAACTGGCCGGTGGCAATCACACCGCCGGGACCCTGCGATGGCGCGACTTCGGCCATCACCGGCAGGACGATACCCGAATCCTCGCCCATCACAGCCAGCCCGTTGACACGGCCCACGACGCCGCCTTCTGCGACGGTGAGTTCGTAGTCCTTGCGGCGCTCGATGAACGTATCGGCGAGTTGCTGTTCGATGGAGCGCGAGCGACTCTTTGCCTGCAAGACGTGCGTCCGCTCGGTGAATTCTGCACCCTCTGCGCGAGCGATGTCCCCTGCGACGCGGATGAGTCCACCCAACCCACGCATTTTGAGCGTGAGATGGCCCTTTCTGCCAGCGCGCCGACGGGCTTCGAGGATGACCTCCTCTGCGGCGTCGCGCGTGAGGTGTGGAAGTTGGCCGTCGTTTTCGACCTCTTGGGCGATGAATCGCGCGTACTTGCGGCGCATCTCGGGGTCGTCCTCAATGGTGTCGTCCATGTAGACTTCGTAGCCGTAGCCCTTGATGCGCGAGCGAAGCGCCGGATGCATATTCTCCATCGCATCCAGATTCCCCGCCGCAATCATGTTGAAGTCCGTGGGCACCGGCTCGGTCTGGACCATCGCGCCCGAGGAACGCTCTGACTGACCAGTGATGGAGAACTCCCCTTCTTGGATGGCGGTCATCAACTTCTGCTGGGAGCGAACGTCGAGGGTGTTGATTTCGTCGATGAACAACACACCCTTGTTGGACTTGTGAATCGCGCCGGCCTCGACGCGGTCGTGACTCGGGGTTTCCATGCCGCCCGACTGGAACGGGTCGTGGCGAACGTCACCCAACAGTGCGCCAGCGTGTGCGCCCGTCGCGTCCTCGAACGGCGCGGTCTGTTGGTCCGAGGTGTCGACCAACAGATTTGGAATCATCGCGTCGGTGCTGCGAGAGCTGTATTTGAACGCGATGTAGATGACGCCAGCCGCCAGAATCCCCAGAAGGACCTGATTGGCAAAGAGGAACGAGTACCCGAGGACGATGGCGATGATTATCCACATCAAAAACGAGCGCATCTGGTTGCGCTTTTGGGCTTCCTCTTTGTGGGCTTCGATTATCTGTTGGCCCTTTCCGCCCGGCACAGTCCGAACTTTCGGCGCGTTGCCGTCGTCTGGGTTGTGATAGACCAAGACATCTTGCAGGTCTTCTTTGGGCAGGAGCTGACTCATCGCTTTTGCCAGCATCGACTTTCCGGTCCCCGGCGAGCCGATCATCATGACGTGGCGGCGCTGTTTTGCGGCCTTCAACACCACGTCGCGGGCGTGTTCTTGTCCGATTACCTGGTCCACGAGTCGCTCTGGGACCTCGATGTCGGCGGTCGATTCGACATCGAGACCACCGAGTAAGTCGTCTTCTGCATCCTCCCTGATTGGCACGTCCTCGACATCGCTGCCGAGTTCCTCCCCCGACGGAACGGTCGTATCGGTTCCCGACTCCCTCTCCTGTTCGGTCGGGAACGTCTCGTCGGTATCCATTTCGTTGCTCATGAGACTATCTAGTACTGGAATGGAGGGCACGTTTACTGATATACTTTCTCCCCTCGGACACACTCCTCTCAGGAGCGTAATCGGCGGTGTACGGGTGAGTGCGCCACTCTCCTGGCGATGTATCCAACTGAACGGTTTTATATATCCGCCCGCTCGATGACGCATATGACTCGGGGATTTTACATCGGTCGCTTCCAGCCCTATCACGACGGCCACCACCGTATGGTCGAGCGCATCACGGGCGAGGTGGACGAACTCGTCCTCGGTATCGGGAGCGCCGACGACTCGCACACCCGTCACGACCCCTTCACCGCTGGCGAGCGCATCATGATGATAACCAAGGCGCTCGAAGGC
>DASSKS010000075.1:0-4336 GCA_035690245.1 Halococcus sp.
CGCTCCGGACCGCGAGCGCGCACAGGCAGTTAGGGAGGAGGTAATCGAGTTGACGAACGCGCTGATTCGTTCGTGCTGTGGGGACCGATGACCGACGGACCCAGTAGCGAGGTATTGACGACGGCGCTTCGGTGGGCGCGCGAGCGCGAATACGCCGGCTGGGACCCCTACGATGGACTGAACAGCCCGTATGTGGGTGTGTTCGGAAAACACTGGTTCACGCGGCTTTCGTGGATGCACGCGGTCAATCTGTTTCCGATAGACCTCCGGCGAGTGCTGTCGATACCCGAAGAACGAAATCCGAAGGGTATCGCGCTGTTCGCGCTCGCGTACATGAATCGCTACGAGGCAACGGGCGACGAAGACCAGTTAGACGAAGCCGAACGGCTGCTTTCGTGGCTCCGTGAGTACCCGTCGCCGTACTTCGAGGCTCCGTGTTGGGGGTATAACTTCGACTGGCAAAACGCCAGAAAATTTTTCCTCCCCGCCTATCAGCCGTCGGTGGTCGTGACGGTGTTTTGTGCGCAGGCGTTCGTCAAGCACTACCGACTCACCGGCGAGGAAGATTCACTCGCCATTGCCGAAGGGGCCTGTGCATTCATCCGCACGGAAATCAACACCCGAGAGAGAGGTGGCTACGACGCCTACACCTACACCACCGACGACGAGTTCGTGGTCATCAACGTGAACGCGCTCGCCGCGCGGTTGTTCGCCATGGTCGCCGCAGAAAACGACGACACAGCCCTCATGGCGCGCGCGGACGAACTCACAGAATTCGTCCTCTCAGCACAGGAACCGAGTGGCGCGTGGCACTACTCGATGCCCGCAGACCGTTCGCATATCAGTCACGACAACTTCCATACTGGGTTTGTGCTCGAATCACTCAAAGAATATCTCGATGCGGGTGGTGACGTAGAAGGCGTCGAAGAAGCCTACGAGCGCGGGCTTTCCTTTTACCGCGAAAATCTCTTCGAACCCGACGGTGCGCC
The DNA here is from genome assembly GCA_035690245.1 of Halococcus sp. Lineage (GTDB taxonomy): Archaea > Halobacteriota > Halobacteria > Halobacteriales > Halococcaceae > Halococcus. The sequence goes on from DASSKS010000075.1 coordinate 990, forward strand.
GAAGTTCGAACACGACCAGTCCTATCCACACGACGCCCACGCCGCCGCTCAGTCGATTCGAACGTTCGTCCATGCAGGAGGAAGCGAAAACATCGACATGGCGGAGACGATTCTGGATTGGAGCATCGACCACCTCTTCGACGAGGCGGGCTATTTCTATCGCCGGCGCGGGCGCTTCATCGATGACAAAACACCCTATATGCGCTGGAGTCAGGCGTGGATGTGTTTCGCGCTGGCCTCGGTCGTGCGCAGCCACGACCGTTCGGACGCTTCCGATAATTATCGGTAATCACAGAAAAATATGCTATTCTCTCAGAGTATGTATCTGCTGTCGTTTCAGAGTTCGGGTGGCTCGCCGCCGAACTCCTCGATGAGCGCCGGAACGACATCGAAGAGGTCGTCCACGATGCCGTAGTCAGCCAAATCGTAAATCGGCGCGCTCGAATCGGTGTTGATGGCGACAATCGTTTCGGCTCCTTTCATCCCGGCGACGTGCTGAACGGCCCCCGAAATACCGATGGCGATATACACCTCCGGCGTCACCACTTTTCCACTCTGGCCGACCTGTCGGTTTTTGGGCAGCCAGCCGTTGTCCACGATTGGCCGCGACGAGGAAAGCGTTGCGCCGAGCGTGTCAGCGAGTTCTTGGACCAGCGCGATGTTCTCTTCTTCTTCGATACCCCGACCGATGCTCACCAAGACCTCGGCGTCGGTGATATCGACATCGCCGCCACCGACCTCCTCGAATCCGTTTACTGTCGAACCCACAGCGGACTCGTCGATGTCCGCCTCGAACGCGCGGATTTCTGCGTCGCCCTCGCTCTCCGCGGGCGACCACTCGCCCGGTCGAATCGTCAAGGCAGCCTGCTCGGCATCGATTTCGACGACTGTCTCGACCTTCGAGCCGTACATCTCGCGGGTGACCTCGACGGTTCCGTTCCGTTCGATGGCGATGGCGTCAGTCACGAGCGGCAACGAGAGGCTGTTGGCGACTGCGGGCGCGTAATCGAGTCCGTTCACCGAGTTCGGCATCAGGAGAACATTGGGGTCGAGTTCGCCATACAGCGCCTCGATAGCCTGTGCGTAGATGTCGTGGTTGAACTCCTCGCCTTCATCGATGGTATGGATGACATCGACACCTTCACGATTGAGTTCGTCGGCAAACGCATCGACAGCGCCGCCAATCACCGCTACGTGAAGCTCCTCACCTGCTGCGTCGGCGAGTTCGCGCCCCACAGTAATGAGTTCGAAACTCACATCCCGAAGGTCGCCACGGCGGTGTTCGGTGACTGCAAGCACGCTCATCCCTCGACCACCCCCTTGTCCCGAAGCAGTTCAGCGAGCTGCCCTGCGGTCTCCTCGGAACTTCCCTCATACAGCGTCGCGTCGCTTGCGGTCTCCGGTTCGTACATCTCGGTCAGCGAAATCGAACTTTCCACGACGGTGGCGTCGAGACCCACATCAGCTAATTCCTTGGGCGCGATTTCCTTCGATTGGGCCTGTCGAATCCCCCGGAGGCTCGCATACCGCGGTTCGTTGATACCCGTCTGAATGGTGAGCACCGCCGGAAGCTCCACATCAGTCAATTCTTCGACACCGCCTTCGAGTTCGCGGTGGACCGATGCGATATCGTCTCCTGCCTCGTAGTCGAGCGCGCTGACCACGGCGGCCCACTCGAAGCCGAGTTCGTTTGCGAGCGTTACGCCGGTGGCCCCGAAGGCGTTGTCGCCCGATTGCACGCCCGAAAGCACGAGGTCGGGCTGTTCTTCTTTTGCGACCGCCGCAAGAATATCGGCTTTGGTCTCGCTATCGAGATACTCGGTTTCCTCTAAATTCTCGTCCCACACCCTGATGGCGCGGTCAACGCCCTTTGCGAGCGCCATGCGGATGGTCTCTTCTGCGCGTTCTGGGCCAATCGTCACCGAGACGACTTCGACATCCTCGCCCGCTTCCTGAATTTGCACCCCTGCCTCGGTTGCGTAGTCGTCCCACTCGTTGAGGTCGTAGTCCAAATACCGCTCGTCGATGGCGAGTCCGTCGATTTCGAAGTCGTCCTCGACTTCTGCCACCTCTGCCACTGTAATGAGAACCTTCATACGACGAACACCCACCGCGTCGATGTTAACGGTTCCGAAAGGGGCTACTTCTCGGGGAGACTGATGAGGTTCTCCCGGCCGATGCGAAGTTTGTCGATTCTCCCCTCCTCGTCCATCGCCGACAGCAGTTGTGAGACCTTCGCGTTCGACCAGCCGGTTTCTGTGACAATGGTGGCTTGTTTCATCCGACCGTCGTTGCGTTCCAACAATCGTTCGACGCGCTCTTCGTCCGAGAGGAGTTCGTCTTTTTCTTCTTCGTTCGGTGGGTCGGCGGGCGGTGCGTCCTCTGTGTGCTCCGCCGGTTGCGCTGCGGTTACCTTTCCGTCCCCGCGCTCGTCGGTTTCCTCGCGTCGCCGCAGCACGTAGGTCCCGGCCACGACCACGCAGAGAACGACGACCCCCGCTCCGAACGCGAACAGCGGTGTGGGTGCGGACGGCTCCGGGTTGTCTCCGTCGCGATTCGGCGGTCGGTCGGCCCCAGCACGGCGTTCGAACGCCACTGATGGTGTTCCCGGTTCGAATTTCGTCGGTCCCTCCCATCTGAGTGTGCCGTTCGAAAAGCCGACCGGCGAGCGCGTGATGGCGTATCCTCGTGGCGATTCGATGACGAGTACCTGGTTCTCGGTGAGACCGGGCAACCACGTTCCGTGAGTAGTGTTGAAAACATCACCGACGAGGAGCGTTCCGCTACTCGTCCGAGCGAAGTTCGTCCACGTGAATCCAAGGGCGAGTTTTCCGATATCGGTTCGAGTGGTGTTCTCGCCCTCGATGGTCGCGTTTCGGGTGACGTTCGTGATGTTCATCGAACGGCCGGTGACGATGCTCGATTGGTTTGCGGCCCGACGGAATGCACCAATCGAGAATCCAGTGTTGCCGTTCTCGAACTCCCGAGCGAGCGCGCGAAACGCCGCGGTTTCGTTCGAGTCGTTGAGCGTGAAGGTGGTGAAGACCAGAACGCGCGCGTCACCGTTCGGGTGCGGGTGGATAGCGATGGTGGTGTTGGTCGTGGTCGCCGTTGGCTGTGTCTGGCTTGCGCCCGAGGACTGCCCGAGCACAAGCCCCGGCGTCGCAACAGCGACGACCGCAACGACGGCGATGAACACACCAACCACCGCCCGAGAGCGCATACGGGCCAGTGCTCGGCCCGGCGCGAAAACGGTTTCCATTCTTGAAGTATCCGGTGGACGAATGGAGGCATGAGTTTAATACTGTCGGCACATGGTAGTCGATGATGCGCCGCGCGCTCGCCCT
>DASSKS010000076.1:0-3791 GCA_035690245.1 Halococcus sp.
GAGCGCGTAGCCGTTGCCCAGATACTCCGCCGGACCGATGAGCAGGTGCACGCCCTGGTCGGTCGGGTCGGCGTCGTAGTGGTTCCCAACGCTGTCCTCGGCCGCCCAGTAGCACTCCCAGTAACTCATCGGAACGTGGTCGAGACACCCGATGTAGGGCGTCAGGTGGTCATCCGCGAGTTTCGCCGCGAGGCGGTCGCGGAACGCCGGCAGTGGGAGGTCGAGTTGCCAGTACGGTTTCACGTGGTCGCTCCCGAGCCACGTGTGGAGACGACCCAAATCCCGTTCGATGGTCGCCTGCCGGAGCGAAATCGTCGTGTCGATGCTCCGGTCGTGGTTCTGGTAGTCGTAATCGGCTGCGATAATCGCATCTGGTCCGGTCATGTATCGAGTTCGGTGATGAGTGGGTTCTTCACGTCCGTGTAGACGGACTGGTTTTCGAGGTCGTTCTCCAGTTCGTCCAGCCCCCGGAAGCGCGTGAGCAGGTTGGCCTTACAGGGAACGGTGGACGATTCCAGCAGTGGGTCGAGGAACGCCGACGAGGGACGGTCGTAGCGCTCGCGAGCGCGTTCGAGTTCCTCGCGGAGAAGGGACAAGAGGCGTCGTTCTCCGATGATCCCAGCGCTCCCGAATGCGTTGATGACATCGAGTGCGTTGTTCAGGATGACGTAGTAGCGAAGTCGTTCGTCGGCGATGGTATCCGCACAGACGGTGTCCGCCCGCCCTCCGACTCCCGGCAGGTACTCCTCGACGTCGGAGTACTGCGATTCGGGGAAGTAAAAGCCCTGATTGTCACGGTAGCGGAACTCGCTCGGGTAGCCGTCCTCGTCGAGGGTGAGCACCGAATTCTGCTGGTGGGCCTCGACGCCGACACCCTGTTCGAGATAGAGCCACACCACCGGGCGAATCCCGATTTCGAGGTACTGGCTGAACCAGTCCTCGCTGACGGGTTCGGTATCTCGCCCTTCGCGTTCAGCGATGGTCGTGACGAGACGGCCGAGACGCGACCGTCCAGCGATGGCGTCCTGACAGAGCGAAACGACTGGGGTAGAGTGCTCTGCCAGTTCACCGGCAAAGGGATTCGCCCGCAAGACGGTCTCCAACCCCGACTCCCGTTTTTCGCCCACGTCGAGCGCAAGAAAGGCAGGGTCGCGGATGATGTCGAAGTTCGGGAATCTCCTGTGGAGTTCGTCGCCAAACTCGGTGTCGAGGAGTTCTGCGACTGCGACACCACGGTCGAGTTCAGGACGCTTGTTCGTCCGGACCGAATTCGTGATCTGAACGTTCAGCGATGACTTCACCATGAACGGCGCATCACTGCTGTAGAGCGTCCGAACCGAAGTCGTCGGGTGGAATTCGCGGCCGACCGCGCCGAGGTGTGTGAGTCCATCGCCGAGGTGGCGCTTGACATATCGTTGGTCGAGGAGGTAGTTCGCTTGCCAGGGGTGGACGGGCAGCAGAACGTCCTCACTCTCGACGTGTTCTGTGAGGAAGGTCGAGCCGACTTCGGGGTCGTCCCGCAGGGTCTCTTTCACCCATGCCGTTGCGCTCCGGTCGAGCGCCGAGCCAGCTGAAACGAGGCTGGAGTCGGCCCGGAAGTAGTGGAGCGGGAATGACCCGCGAAGCTCCGGCGCGTATTTCATCCGGTTTCTCGCAGCGACCCCCTGACGACTCTTCGGCGTCGGGTGGCGGTGGTGGCCGAAGACGAGCGCCTGCTCGGCGTCACGAAACGACAGCCGCTCGTCGTAGAGGCGCTCCTCGTCACCCGCACGGGCGGCGATGAACGATTCAGTGTTCCGTTTGCTTCGAAGGACTCGCTCTACCAGTTCGTCAGGGACAGCACCGCCCCGCGTGAGCGAGAGGTCTTTCAGGACGACCGATGCGAGCGTGGCTGCGTCTATCGGCTGAACCGTCCCATCGGAAAGGCGGTACCGGACGGGAGTTTCGAATAGGTGACGCTCCGTCGGGGAACAGTATTCGAGCGGTGCCAGTAGGTCGATGCCGTGGGCGGGTAGTGGGATACGGAGGAGTCCATCAAATCCGGGTTCGACGCCGGCCACGCTCTCGTCGTGTACCTCGTAGGTGCCGGTCTCACGGAGATAACAGTTGAGGAATGCGTGGACAGTGGCGATGTCGGCCCGTTTTCCAGGATCGATGTCGGCATCATTCGTCTCGTGTTCGATGCCGAGATTCATGCTATCACCTCCTGTTCCGAGACGACTTCTGTGCCGCACTCCCGGATGGTCTCCAGCATCGCGGCGACATCGTCGAGTGTGGTCCTCGGGTTCAGCAGCGTGAACTTCAGACTGGTCACGCCCTCGGCGTCGGTTCGGGCGACGACGGCCCGACCGTCGTGGAGAAGCCGGCGTCGGACCGTGGCGTTCAGTTGACTCACTGCTCTGTCGTCCGTTCCCTCACGCGGTCGGTAGCGGAAGACGACGGTGTTCAATGTTGGGTCACACAACAGCTCGAAATCGTCGGCGGAGTCGATGAGGGACGCCGCACCGTTGGCCAGTTCGAGGGTTTTGTCAACGAGAGTAGCCAGTCCCGTGCGACCGAGGGTGCGGAACGCGATGTACGGCTTCAGCGCGTCGAATCGGCGGGTGGTCTGGACCGACTTCGAAACGAGATTCGGGACGCCGGCCTCATCGTGTTCTGCCGGATTGAGATAGGCAGCGTTACGCGCCATCCACTCGAAGTCGTTGCCGTCGCGGAGCAGGAACGCCCCGCAACTGATGGGCTGATAGAACAGTTTGTGGAAATCGACGGCGATGGAATCAGCTCGCTCGATACCATCGAGCAAAGCATTGTGGTCGGTCAACGCGAGTGCGCCACCGTACGCTGCATCCACGTGGAACCACAGGTCGTGGTCGGCAGCCCGATCCGCGAGGTCGTCGAGAGGGTCGATACTCCCGAAGTCGGTCGTTCCCGCCGTCCCGAGAAGGGCGAACGGTTCTCCCGCCTGCGCTTCGAGACCGGCGAGCGTCGCATCGAGCGCGTCCGGATTCATCCGACCCTCGTGGTCCGTCGGGATGGAGACGAGAGCATCCTCACCGAGACCGAGATGATGTGCGGCCTGCCTCCCTGTGAAGTGGGCTTGTTCGGAACAGAGGACGCGAAGTGAGTCGGCTGCCGACGGAAGCCCGGTAGCTTGTACGTTCCGACCGAACTGTCGATAGCAATACCGGTCTCGGGCGAGCAGGAGGGCCTGAAAATTCGATTGTGTCCCCCCGCTGGTGAAGACGCCATCTGCACTGTCGGGCAACCCGAACAGTTCGCAGAGCGCATCAACGACCTGCTGTTCGAGGACGGTCGCAGCGGGTGCTTGATCGAACGAGTCGAGTGACTGGTTTGTCGCGGTGAGCATCGCCTCGGCTGCGAGGCCCGGAATCATCGGTGGACACTGGAGGTGGGCTACACACCGCGGATTCGACGTGGCAACCGAGTGGCGGAGCACGTGGTCAGCCACCTCGTCGATGGCGGTGTCGAGACCCGTACCGTTCTCCGGGATGACCGGTTCCTCGAATCCGTCAGCGAGCGTCGCCGGGGACCGTCCCGAATACGGCTTCTCGTTGGTAGCGAAACTATCGATGACGGCTTCGGTTGCCCGCTGCATCGCCTCACGGTAGGCGGTGTTGCCTGCCTCCGAACCGAGGAACAACTCATCAACGGTCATGCTGTCCCCTCAGTCGGGTCTTCTCCGGTGTTCGCCACGGCAGCGACGGCTTCGGCAAAGATCGTGGCGATATCGTCGACCTGCTTGTCGATGCGATTGTCGTCGGTTCTCGTCT
>DASSKS010000077.1:0-8745 GCA_035690245.1 Halococcus sp.
CCCACGGGTCGGGTATGATAGATCATGAGCGAAACAACAACCGAGGCTGAAGACGTACCGTTCACCGAACGAATCAGCGATAACCCACGTCCTGCCCTGCGCTGGGCGGTTGGCGCGCTCATATTGCTCGTCATCGAATTCGGCGCGTTCGTCCAGTACCTCGCCTCACTGCTGGCATCGATTTTCGGGTTCGTTCCCGCGAACATCGGAATCCAGAGCTTCTTCTCCGGCATCGAGCACTGGGCGGCAGGACTGCCAACGCTGCTGAGTCGTCATGTCATCCCAAACCAAGGGTATAACCCGCCCGGACCCGGCTGGGAGAGCACATTTCTTGGACTGGAACCGAAGTACGCCTGGCTGTTGCGTGTGGTGCTCGTCTATGCCTATGCGTTCATCTGGCTCGGGTGGTTCTGGGTCGGCTACCGCTGGTTCCGCGCACACTACCGCTATGCGGATTGGACCCCGCGCGATGATATGATGGGTCGACTCCGCGGCCACCGTTGGGGGCAGTTCGGGTTCGTCATCGTGTTTGCCTTCGTCGTCATGGCGATCTTCGCCCCGGCGCTCGGACCGTATACCATTCAAGAGAACATCTATCAGCCGTATTCCTACGAGACGACGTACTTCGAGGGTGGTTCGACCCAGTCGATTCCTATTGGAGCAGCGAACCTCCAGTCGTCCTCGCAGGGCAACCCTCAAACGAACGTTGGGCCGTGGACATACGACGACTTCGGACGGTTCCATCCGTTCGGGACAATCACGACAGGCCAGGATTTGTTCACGTTCATCGTGCATGGAGCGCGCGTCTCGCTGATGATTGGCGTCGTCTCGATAGCGATTGCTGGAGTGGTCGGTGTTGTATTCGCCATGCTGACCTCCTATTACAAGGGTCTGGCCGATTTGGCTGTCGTGATCGCCGGTGACTCGGTCCAGTCGCTACCGCTTCTCCTCATACTGATCCTCATGTCAGCGGTGTTTTCCAGTACGTGGATCGCGGAACTCTACGATGGAGCGGCATTGTTGATCGGTATCTTCGCGTTTATCTACTGGCCGTATATGTGGCGGGCAGTGCGTGGTCCTTCGCTGCAAGTGGCCGGTGAGGAGTGGATCGACGCGGCGAAGAGTTTCGGCCAACGGCCACGTACAATCATGCGAAAGCATATGTTTCCCTACATCATCGGCTATCTGCTCGTGTACGCATCACTGACGATTGGTGGCATCATCATCGCAACGGCGGCCCTCTCGTTTCTCGGACTCGGTATCAATCCGCCGACACCCGAGTGGGGCCGTATCGTCTCTGCGGGCCAGCCGTATCTCGCCTCGGTGTCGTGGCACATCTCGGTTATTCCGGGCGTGCTCATCACACTGATTGTGATCGGGTTCAATGCGCTCGGTGACGGTATCCGTGACGCGGTTGACCCACAGAGTGCGACGGGTGAGGGTGACACTGAAAGTGGTACTGCGGCGGCGGCTGCCGGAGGTGGTGGCGGATGAGCATTCAGACCACCCGCCGCGACCTCGACAGACCGATGCTCGCAGTCGAGGGTCTCGAAACCGCCTTCTTCACCGACAAGGAGACCATTCGTGCGGTCGATGGCGCGAGTTTCGATGTCCATGCGGGAGAGACTGTGGGAATCGTTGGCGAATCCGGTTCGGGAAAAAGCGTGACCGCGCGCTCGATCATGGGGTTGGTCGAATCGCCGGGACGCATCATCGGTGGCCGAATCAGGTTCTACGGTCCAGAGACCCTCTCGCGGCTTTCTGATTCGTTCTCGGGCGGCACGGTCGATGTCGCCGGGGTTTCAGAAGACGAACATATGGAGACTGCGAGCGACGATGATTTCGTGTTCGTCGAGGAATGGGATGGCGACGAACCGAGCGCGGGCTACATTGACGTCACGCGCGCGCCGGAGGGTGCCCGCAGACGCCTGCGTGGGGGCGGTATCGCCATGATATTCCAGGACCCACTGACCTCGCTCAATCCCGTCTATACTGTTGGGAACCAAATCAAAGAGGCGCTGCGCCTCCATCAGGGGCTTCGCGGGAGCGCGGCCACCGAAGAAGCCGTCTCGCTGCTCGAAGCCGTCTCGATTCCCGACGCGCGCCGGCGTATCGGCGAGTATCCTCACCAATTCTCCGGAGGAATGCGCCAGCGCGCGGTGATTGCGATGGCGCTCGCGTGTGACCCCGAACTCCTGATTTGTGACGAACCGACGACCGCACTCGATGTCACCATCCAAGCCCAAATCCTCGAACTGCTTGCGGATATTCAAGAAGAACGCGGTCTCTCAATCGTGTTCATCACCCACGACATGGGCGTGATGGCCGAAATCGCCGACAGGGTGAACGTGATGTACGCGGGTGAAATCATCGAGACCGCCTCCGTCGAGGAGATATTCTCGAACCCGAAACACCCCTACACGCAGGGATTACTTGAGAGTATTCCGGGCCGTCATCCCGAAGAAGAGCGCCTGCGGACCATCGAGGGCGACGTACCGACGCCGAATGAACCCGCGACGTACTGTCGGTTCGCACCCCGCTGCCCGGAGGCGTTCGCCGAGTGTGAAACCGTCCATCCCGTGTCGGTTTCAGTCAATCAGGAAGCGACCGACCACACCGCTTCGTGTCTGCTCTATCCAGAGGACGAATCACGCGAGAGCGCGGTCGAAACACACCGCAACCGTGCGGACAACGCCGAGGTGTCAATCGATGAGTGAAACCATCCAGCGCGAGCAACGAGAGACGAGCAGCGAGACCCTCGTCGAAATCAACGGGCTGAAGACGTACTACGAGACTGGCGGATTGTTCACCGACGAGCCAGTAAAGGCCGTCGATGACGTGAACCTCCACATCGAGCGCGGCGAGACGCTGGGACTCGTCGGCGAATCCGGGTGTGGGAAGACCACGCTCGGACGGACGCTGGTCCAACTCGAATCGGCGACGGCGGGAACTGTCCTCTTCAACGGCACTGATGTCACGGAACTCTCCGGCAGCGCGCTGAAAAACTGGCGGCGCAACGCCCAAATCGTCTTTCAAGACCCGGAATCAAGCCTCAACGACCGGATGACCGTCGGCGAAATCGTCCGCGAACCGCTCGACGTTCACGATTGGGAGAGTCCAAGAGACCGCCGCGGGCGCGTGCGCGAACTGCTCGAAACCGTCGGCCTGCGCGAAGAACACTACTACAGATATCCCCACCAGTTCTCTGGAGGGCAGCGCCAGCGCATCGGCATCGCCCGCGCGCTCGCCTTGGAACCGGAGTTCATCGTGCTCGACGAGCCAGTGAGTGCGCTCGACGTTTCGGTACAGGCGAAAATATTAAATCTCTTAGAGGATCTCCAAAACGAGTTCGGGCTGACCTATCTCTTTATCGCCCACGACCTCTCGGTGGTGCGCCACATCTGTGACCGTGTTGCCGTGATGTATCTCGGCAATATCATGGAAGTGGGTCCCACTGAGGAGCTATTCTCCGACCCAGCGAACCCCTATACGCACGCGCTGTTGTCCGCGATTCCAGAACCCGACCCGGGGAGCGAAAAACAGCGCATCACGCTCAGGGGAACACCACCCAGTCCACGAAATCCTCCCGTGGGCTGTCCGTTCAGCACGCGCTGTCCAGCCAAGATTCGCCCCGAAAAATATCGAGACACCGACGACGACCTCTGGAACCGCATTGAAGTCCTTAGGGAGATTCTCCGCGAGCGCGAGCGTGCAAACCGCTCGCTCTCAGAACGCGCCAAAGAACTCCTCGGCATGGAGACGCGCTTTTCTTCCATCGACGAGATAAACGAGGAAGTCTTCGGCGACGTGGAGATGCCGAATGAAATGGAAGAACACCTCGAAACCGTCGCCTCTCATGTCAGAGACGGCGACGAAGAACAGGCGCTCGCATATCTTCGTGATGAGTTCGGCAGTGAGTGTGATACCACGATGCCAGACCATCACGAGCGGGGTTCTGCGGGCCGGGTGAGTCTCTGTCACCGGCACAAAGACGCATACGAAGAACCGGGCGAGTTCTTCGCTCATACCGTCTTCGACGAACGGTAATGGACGGTCCCGACGGCGAGCAGCAAAGACGAGTCCGATACGCGAAAAAAGCACTCGATGCGCTGGTGTATGCCGTTACGTGGGTGGCCGTACTCGTCGCCATTTCGGCACTCGTGAGCTTTCTCGTTGGCAGTGGCTGGGTCGGCGTGAAGTACGTCCTGTTTTTCGTCGGTTTTTTTCTTTTTGGAATTTCGGCGCTGCAACTCCGGCCGAAACCGGCGTGGAAACGCGAGGACGACGAGGAACCAAGCGAACGGCGCGAGGAGACACGGTTTCAGGCGTTCGTCCAGCGGATTCCGCCGCTCGGGCGGTATGGACTCCCCCCCGACGAGCGACTGCCGCCGGCGGCGAAACTGTTCGTTGCGAGCGTGCTTGCCCTCCTCGTTTCGTTCGTGATGGAGACCGGTTTCGGCGTCGCTGTATAACGGTCGAAACCGCCGCTCGATTTTCGGCTGTCCGCAAATGACTGATGGCGAGCGAAAAAGTGTGTTTTCCGACAGTAGAACAACAGGCTTTACACCGCGCGTTCCCCAGAGCGTGTATGCCGAAAACGAGCGACAACGGGGAGTACACCGACCCAACCACCGATACGGACACCGAAAAGAGCGCGTGGTCGGCGACGCTTGCGGACATGGACGCACTCGCCGCGGACTACGAAGACGAAGGGTGGAAGACCGTCACGATTCCGGCGGGCCACACCGCACCCGAATCACCCGACAGCGGCGTCGAGGGTCGATTCGGGTTGGTGTACGTGATTCCGGGCAATTATGCAGACGCCTTCGAGGAAGCGTTCGAGACCGGCGAGTTCCCCCAGTACGACGTGTTCCGCAACGAAACCGAGCGGGAGGTGTTTCTCGTGACCATCCTCGCAGACCCCGAGACAGAAACCGCCATCTTCATCGCCGGCGGGTTCACGCGCTATGACTCGCGCCCGCTGATTCAGGCGGTCCAAGAAGAAGGAGAGATGTACACCCACGTTCAGACGCTCGACGAAACGGTGTTGGGGTCGTTCAGACACACAGACCCAAAGAAGTTCTTCCCGGCGACGGATTTCACCGCCGGCCAGTAGTCTCGCTGTCTCGGAAGTGTAACGACTTAGTACGTGGGCCGCAAGAGAAAGCAGCATGAACGTCGCCGACGCGATGACGCCGCGCGAGGCGCTCGTTACGGTTTCACTCCCCGGAACTCGTGACGACGCGCTCGAATATCTCCAAGAACGCGAATTTTCGTCTGTACCTGTCGTCAAAAGTGAAGGAGATGAAGAGGAGTTTCGCGGGCTAGTCTCGCGTCAAACCCTCATCGAACGCCCGGACGAGGACCAACTCGCGCTACTGGTCGAGGAGGGTCCAACGACGACCGCCGACGCGAGCATCGAGGAGGTCGCCCGACTCATGGTCGCAGACGGTGCGCGCAGAGTACCGGTGGTCGATGGTCAGTTGAACGGTATCATCACCCTCACCGATGTCGTCCGGGCGATTGCAGAAGGCGATGTGGCGGGCGATACCCAAGTCGGCGAGTTGGCCTCCCGGACGATCAACACCGTCTACGTCGGAACTCCCCTGACGGTCGCCGAACGCGAACTCTCCTATTCGGGTGTTCCCTACGCCGTGGTGCTCGACGACGACGGCGAGATGTGCGGCATCCTCACCGAAGTCGATATCCTCGACGTGGCGCGCGTCGTCGAAGGCGAGGCTCGTACTGGGGAGTCTATTGCGGATCAAGACGACGACTGGATGTGGGAGGGCATCAAAGCCGTTGGCAACCGATATTTCCCGACGCGAAATGTCGAAATTCCCACAGAACCAGTCAGTGAGTTCATGACTTCGGATGTGGCCACCGTCTCGAAAACGCGCACGGCACAGGAAGCCGCACAGGTGATGGTCTCAGAGGACATCGAACAGATTCCACTGGTGAGCGGCAGCGACCTCGTCGGTGTGGTTCGTGACATGAATCTCCTGGAGGCACTCGATGAGTGAGAGTACGAACGGAGCAGGCGCAGAAACGCTCGCCGAACTCGCAAAGCGCCGCGGGTTTTTCTTCCCCGCGAACGAGGCCTACGGCGGCGTCAGCGGTTTTTACACCTATGGACCACAGGGTGCAGCGCTCAAACGCAACATCGAAGCGAGTTGGCGCGAGCGATTCGTCACCCGCGAGGGCCACATGGAGATCTCCTCGCCGACAATAACCCCCGAGGCGGTGTTCGATGCCTCCGGGCACTTAGCGGGCTTCGACGACATGATAATCGAGTGTCCGAACTGCGAAACCAACCACCGTGCGGACCACCTCGTCGAGGAGGCAACGGTCATCGAGGACGCAGAGAGTCTCGGTACTAAGCACATCGAAGACCTCATTGCCGAATACGGCATCACGTGTCCGGTCTGTGGCACGGTACTCGTTGGCGAACCAGTCGAGGCGTTCAACCTCATGTTCGAGACGAACATCGGTCCTGGAACCGCTGCGCCGGGCTATCTGCGGCCCGAAACCGCCCAAGGGATGTTCGTGGATTTCCCGCGCTTTGCCGAGTACGCGCGCAACCAACTCCCCTTCGGCATCGCCCAAATCGGAACGGGCTATCGCAACGAAATCAGCCCCCGACGGTCGATAATCCGGGTGCGGGAGTTCACGATGGCTGAACTCGAACACTTCATCGACCCCGAAACTGACGAACCACCGATAGACCGAGTGGCCGATGTTTCGTTACGGCTCTATCCAGCGTCCGAACAGACCGCAGACGACGGCGAGTACGTTACGGCCACGGTTACAGAGGCCATCACGGAGAACATCGTCGAAAGTGAGTGGGTGGCGTACTATCTCGGCGTGGCAAAGGGCTGGTATGAGCGACTCGGCATCGACATGAGTCGGTTCAGATACCGCCAGCACCTCCCCGACGAACTCTCCCATTACGCCTCTGATTGTTGGGATGCGGAAGCCGAACTCGATGGCAACTGGATAGAGATCACCGGCTTTTCCGACCGGGGGACCTACGACCTCTCGAAACACGACGAGCACTCCGATGAAGATTTCACGGTGTTCAAACCGTATGACGAACCAGAAACCATCGAGCGTCCGACGGTCGACCCGGATATGAGCGTTCTCGGGCCGGAATTCGGCGAGCAAGCCGGCGACATCGCAGACGAACTCGAAGTACTCGCCGGGCGCGACCCGTCTGCGTTCGATGGCGAAGAGGTCGAGGTCGAAATCGGCGATGAAACCTACACGATTCCGACCGAGGCAACCGGCTTTGGGATACGTGAGGAGACTATTACTGGTGAGCACATCACACCTCGTGTTATCGAACCGTCATTCGGTGTCGGGCGCGTGCTCTACACCGTGCTCGACCACACCTACCGTGAGGACGAAATCGAGGGCGAGTCACGAAGCTATCTCTCCTTGCCGGCGGAACTCGCGCCCACTTTTGTGGGAGTGTTTCCGCTGATGGATAAGGATGGACTAGGCGAGCGCGCCCGCGAGGTCGCCGCCGACTTGCGCGAGGCTGGATTCTCTGTGACCTACGACGATTCAGGAAATATCGGACGGCGCTATCGCCGGCAGGACGAAATCGGGACGCCCTACTGTGTCACCGTCGATTACGAGTCATTAGAAGACGAGACGGTGACGCTGCGCGAACGCGACTCCACAGAACAGACGCGCATCGCGCTTTCTGACCTCTCCGAACGACTCGGGACACTCAGAGCGGGCGAACCGGCAGAAACCTGATGAGCGAGGTCGCCCGTCGCGCGGTCCACGTGAGCGGGACAGTGTTCCCCGTGGCGTACCTCGCCGGTCTCATATCGTATAATCAGTTGCGGTGGCTCTACATCGCTGGCTCCGTCGTTGCGCTCGGTCTCGAAATCCTCAGACTCCGTATCGGACTCGACTGGCGAATATACGAGGCGCTCACCCGTACGTACGAACAGTCGAATCTCGCGGGTTATGCGCTTTATGTCTTCAGTTCGACCGCAGTCGTGTGCGTCTTCGCGCCGGAGATCGCCGTTCCTGCGGTGTTGATGCTCACGATTGCTGACCCAATCAGCGGATTGCTCGGGTCGAGTGAACTCCGGGCGAGAAAAAAAGTGTCGGTACTCTCGATTACCTTTGTCGTCTGTTTTCTCCTCGCCATTCCGTTCGTGCCGCCGGTGCCCGCGGCGCTCGGGGCGGCTGCCGCAACGCTCGCAGACGGCATGAAACCCGTCGTGTGGGGGTACGTCATCGACGACAACCTCTCGATTCCGATTGTGGCAGCCCTCGCCATCGCGGTCGGGCTGTGGCTCAGCGGTGGGGTTTTCCCGTTCGGCGGTGGATGGCTGGTATGACGGTTTATGAAACCGACCTCCCCGGCGTCGGCAAGAAATTCGAGGTCGAACTCGACGGCGAGCGACGGCTGGTCATCGTCACCCACAACACCGGTCGGCGCGAGGTGTTCATCCGGGAGAGTCCCGACGAGGACGCAACAGAGTTGTTCGAACTCTCGGACCGCCTCGCCAGACAGGTGGGCACCATCCTTGAAGGCGCGTACTTTCAACCTATCCGTACCGATACCATCGACACCGTCCTCTCAGAAGATACGCTCATCGAATGGGCGAAAATCACCGACGAGTCCCCGCTCGCGGGCGAGACTTTAGCTGAGACACAACTGAGACAGCGACTCGGCGTCTCGGTCATCGCCATCCAGCGCGACGAGGAAACCCTCACGAATCC
>DASSKS010000078.1:0-5083 GCA_035690245.1 Halococcus sp.
CAGTTGTAACTCGAAAACGACGAAAACCCAACCGAATTTGGCTGCTGAAAAACGCTGTTCGATTCAGGCCGTTTCGAGTTCGCGCTGCATATCCCGAAGGCGCTCAACGCGCCGTTCGGTTGAGGGGTGCGTCGAGAGTAATCGACTGATGGCCCCGCTCTTTATCGGAATGATGAAGAAGGCGTTCATATCGGCCTGTTTTCTCATGTCCTCTGAGGGAACCCGGTCCATCCGGCTGTCGATTTTCACGAGTGCCGACGCGAGCGCCGAGGGCCGACCGGTGATGACCGCCCCGCCTCTATCGGCGGCGAACTCACGGTAGCGAGACAGCACGCGCACGAGCAGGAACGACACCACAGCGACGACGAGCGAGACGAGCACCGCGACGATGATGGGCGCACCACCCTCATCGCGGTCCCCACTGAACAGCCAGCCCCAGCGCACGACGATGAACGCGAGCGACGAGAGGAACGACGCAATCGTCATCACCATCACGTCGCGGTTTTTGACGTGGGTGAGTTCGTGGGCCAACACACCCTCTAGTTCATCCCTGTTGAGCGTGTTCATGATACCAGTTGTAACGCAAACTGTTGCGCTGTCCTGTGACCGCCCGGTCGCAAAGGCGTTTGGCGTCTGAGTGTCTGCGACGGCGACAGTGGGTTTCGGGATGTCCGCCTGCTGGGCAAGCCGACCAATCGTCGCGTGGAGTTCCGGGTACTCCTGTTCTGAGACCTCGTGTGCGCCCATACTATAAAGCGCGATTCTATCGCTGAAGAAGAACTGCCCGCCCATGAACAGGGCCATGACAATGACGATACCGAGAAGAGTCGTGAATTGGGCTAATATGCCGATAAAGACGATGTAGAGCACGAGCAAGAGGAGCATCGTCATCCCCATTCGGGCGCGCAGGCCCCAATCTGTCTTCCATTCCATGTGTTCGTTACTTGGCGCTCAATCCATAAGTCTTCGTCGTTTATCTCTCGAACACGGAGAGTGCGATTGAAAAGAGGCCGAGTCATGCGGTTTAACCCACCACAGAACCTATGCCAGCTAATGAGCAAATCACGCCAGTTCTGTCCTCGCTGTGGCAACCCCATCGACGGGGACCGAAACGAAGGCACGCCGCTCTGTCTCGACTGCTATTTCGACGATTTCTCGCTCGTAGAGGCTCCCGAGCGCATCGAAGTCGCGGTGTGTGCGACTTGCGGAGCCGTCCACCGGGGAAATCGCTGGGTCGATGTCGGTGCGCGCGATTACACCGATGTCGCCATCGACGAAGTAACAGAAGCAATCGAAATTCACGTCGCCGCCGAGGATTTTTCATGGGAGGTCGAACCCGAACAGGTAGACCAGAATACCGTCAGAATGCACTGTCTGCTGTCGGCGGTCGTCCGTGGGAGAGCCATCGAAACGCAGGTCACAGTCCCAGTGAAAATTTCGCGGGGAACCTGCCAGCGCTGCGGGCGAATCGCCGGCGATTATTATGCGAGCACGGTACAAGTCCGCGCGCGTGGACGCACGCCGAGCGACCAAGAAACCGAACGCGCAATCGAGATTGCCACCAAGTACGTGAGAGAGCGCGAAAAAGAGGGCGACCGCGATGCGTTCATCACTGAAATCGACGAGACGGCAGACGGCGCAAACATCAAACACTCGACCACCCAACTCGGTCGGGCAGTAGCCGACCGAATCGTCCGCCAGTTCGGTGGCACAGTAGAGGAGTCAGCAACGCTCGTGACCGAAGACGAAGACGGCGACGAAGTGTACCGAGTAACCTACGCCGTCCACCTCCCCGAGTTCATGCCGGGCGATGTCATTGACCTCGCAGACGACGGTGGGCCAGTACTGGTCCGCAGCGTCCGTGGAAACCTGAAAGGGGTTCGCGTAACCACTGGAGAGTCTTACGAGGCAGACTTCGAGGACGGTATCGCTCCCGACGCCCGCCGTCTGGGTCGGCGCGAGGATGCAGCGGAAACGACGCTCGTCGCCGTCGAGGACGCAAACGCCGTACAGATACTCGACCCGGAGACCTACGCAGCAACGACGGTCTCCCGACCGAGTTATCTCGATGCCGATTCCGACACGGTTCGGGTGCTCAAAAGTCGTGCCGGCCTGCACGTATTGCCGGCGGCCGAAACCGACTAATCGCTCGCAGTTCTCACACAACTATGGACCGACAGCAGTGGTTCGCCATCCTGTTCGTTCTCTTGATGATTGGCTCGTCGTTCATCTACGCCGTCAGCCTCATCTGAGCGGCATCCATCGGGTCCACACACTTTTTTATCCCATCCTTGGGACGTGGTGGCTATGGCGCTCGAAAGCATCACTGCTGGTCCGTGGTCGCTCGTCCCCGCACTCGCCGCAATCTCGCTCGCGTGGTACACCCGCGATGCACTCATCGGATTATTTGTCGGGGTCGTGAGTGCTGGCGTCATCTACGGCGCGTTCCGTCCCGAAACAGTCGGCGTCCCTGGAGGACTCGCGTCCGGCCTTTCGGGAATCGTTCTCGGGGGAGTTTTCGGTCTCAAAACCGTTCCCGTACTCATCGCCAACGCGCCGCTGTTTTCGAGTACCTTCTACATCAAGAACGTCCTCATCGCGCTGTTTGCCATCGGCGGACTGATGGGGCTGATGATTCGCGCCGGGGCGATTCGCGGTTTGTTGAAGGCGCTCGCCGCACGCGCAGAATCCGCCGCCGACGCAGAAAAGGCGGCCTATCTCGCGGGCATCATCATCCACATCGACGACTACTTCAACTGTTTGGTGGTCGGGTCGATGATGCGTCCGTTGACTGATGAATACGACGTTTCACGCGCGAAACTCGCCTACTACGTCGATAGCGCGGGAAGCCCGGCGGCCCGGTTGGCCTTTTACTCGACGTGGGGCGTCGCACTCGTGGGCTTCATGGCAAGCGGTCTCGTCACCGCGGCAAAACAGGGCGTTCTCCCCGCGGATATGTCCGGGTACGTCACCAGAACCAGTGATGGTCTTCAACCAGCGACCGATGCCGTTTGGCCGCTGTTTTTCAATACGATTGCCTTTGCCTTTTACTCGTGGGCGGCGTTGATTCTCGCTGGACTCGTCGCGTGGCAGGTCGTTCCAAATATTTTCGGGATGGGTGAAGAAGAAGAGCGTGCCCGTAACGGGGGTGGCGTCCTCGGCCCGGACGCAGAGCCACTCATGTCCGACGAAATTGCAGACTACGAGATGTACGAGGGCGCAACCCCCGACTGGCGAAACTTCCTCGTTCCGGTTCTCGTGCTTTTGGTGGTGGGTCTCGCCTCGCTGTTCTGGCTCGGGTCGCCGGTCGTACAGGCCCCGCGGATGAACACGCTGTTTTCGCTGTTCGGCTATCAGTTCGTGCTTCCGGCGGGCGGGCGGTGGTCGCTCAACATCGGTGGCATCGGGTTGGGGCTGGCCTCGACTGCGGCGCTCGTGGTCGCCTTTCTCCTCTTTCGCGCACAGGGAAACATCCCCTCGAACCGCGACGGAACCGACGCGATACTCAAGGGATTCAAGGGAATCTTCCTCGCAGCGGCGATTCTCCTGTTTGCGACGGCCATTCAAAACAGCGTCTCAACGCTTGGCATCGCCGCGTTCGTCACCGACTGGTTCCGCGGGGTTCCGGCGGCGCTCATCCCCGTGATTATCTTCTTTGCGACGAGTTTCATCAGTTTCTCGGATGGGAGTTCGTGGTCGACGTATGGAATCATGTTCCCCATCGCTATCCCGGTGGCGTTCGTCACGGGCGCAAATCTGCTGCTCATCCTCGGGGCGGTGTTCTCGGGGGGTATCTTCGGCGACCACTCCTCGCCGATTTCCGATACCACCGTGCTTTCGTCCTCGACGAGTGGGTCGGACCACATGGTTCACGTCCGTACCCAGATTCCGTATGCAATCATCTGTGCTGGAATCTCGGCTGTACTGTTCCTCGTGCTCGGCTTCGTACTTCCCGAAGGATTTCGGCTCATCCCGTACTGAGTACAGAGACTCTCGACGGTTTTCGATTCCCGAACGCGGATTCTTCGATAGATTCCATGATGAGGCAATCAACACACCCTCCGATGGTCGTTCTCCGTCATGCCTATACCATCCATCCACCAACTCACTCCTCATGCGTATCGAATACGACCGCGACACCTGCATCGGAATGTTTCAATGCGTCGCCGAATGGGACGGGTTCGAGCGCGACGAGGACGCCGGCAAGGCGGTACTGGTCGATGGTGAGGAGCAAGATGAGAACACCGTCGTGCGTGAGATTCCAGCCGATGAGGAGTTGGATGCGAAATTCGCCGCGCGTGCGTGTCCTGTAGACGCCATCACCGTTTACGATGACGGCGAACAGATCATTCCATGACCTCCCATCGGGAACTCGTCAATTCGTACTATACAACCATCGACGAGGGCCGGTACGACGACCTCTACGACCTGCTCGCGCCCGAATTCGTCCACGAACGCCCCGACCGAACCCTTGACGGACGCGAGACGTTCATTGAATTCATGCGAGACGAACGCCCGCTGACCGAGACGAGTCACAAACTCGATGCGGTATATCGGAACGAACACGAACTCGCCGTCCGCGGTCGGCTGCTCGACGCGGCGGACGAGCGACTGTTCGGGTTCGTGGACGTTCACACCATCGAGGAAGGGCGTATCGTGCGCGTTCGGACGTTCACCGACTGACGAGAATCAGAAGAGGCATACCGCCCAAGACGAAAACCGAATAATGGCAACCGCGAGCGCACGAAAACCAATAAAGAACCATCCGCTCGTCGTCACGGCGCTGCTCTCGATTGTGGGGTACGTGCTCGTCTTCGGAACGTTCGCCGGTGTGCTCGATATCTTCCCGGACATCGGTCCCGATACGGTGTTGTTGTTCTCCGATATCATCGCCGTCGTCAACACCTGCGCGCTCACTGCACTGCTCTGTGGATTTTATTTCATCCGAAAGGGGAAAATCCGCAGACACCGCGCGGCGATGCTCACCGCGTTTTCGCTCATCATCCTCTTTTTAGTGGTGTATCTCTGGAAGGTCGGCGGCGGTTTCGAAAAACAGATCGTCATAGAACAGGGCCAGTTCCTC
>DASSKS010000079.1:0-3588 GCA_035690245.1 Halococcus sp.
CTCGAAGCCGGGCAGGTACGTCTTCGAGATCGAGTCCGCCGAGGAAGGCACCGGGCGGATGTCCTTCGAGACCACGAAGCTCTCGGATGGGCAGGCAACGGTGAACGCCAAGTACGACCTCGGTGAGGACTCCTTCGAGTCGACCGTCACGGGACCGGTCGGTGAGGTCGGGCCACAGCTCGCAAGCTCGCCCGCGTATGTGTACCTGCTTGCGATCCAACTCGGGGGAATCGGGTCCAGCGCGCTCAGTGGCGGCGAGGAACTCGCCGTCGGAAACGAGTTCTCACAGCAATCGTCCGATGGCTCGTTGCACATCGAAGTCACTGGGACGGACAGCTACGCTGGCGTCGATTGTTACGTCATCGAGACACGGATAAACGGGACGCTCACCCAGAGCGTCTGCACCCAAGAAGCCTTCAGCAGCGCGCCGTACATCGCTATCTACGACGAAAACGGCACGCTCTCAGAGCGGGTCGAACTCGTCGAGTACGAGCCGAAGGACTGACATCACATAGTGCGGGGTGCGTGAGTTTGAACGCGATACGTGTCTATAATTTTTCGAGTACTGTATTGCTAGGGCAGTACGAAACACTTTTCCCGATTTGAGGGGTTGGTGTTCCATGGCACCAACCATCACGAGTATCGAGATGGTCGAGTTCGCTTTCCCGTTAGAAGACGTCGGTTCCAGTCCAAACGGGTTCAGTCTCGTCTATGAACCGGGAACGACGACCGAGCGAAAACTGTTCGGCATTCGTGTCGATACGGATACCGGCATAACGGGCGAATACGTCGGCGGGAACTCGCCGGGGGCCGCCGAGATCAATATGTTCGCCCAGTATTTGGTCGGGAAGAACCCACTCGACCGCGAGAAACACTGGAGCGAAATCAAACGGGCACTCAGAAAGTACGACCGGATGGGTATCGGTCCCGTCGATATCGCGCTCTGGGATTTTGCCGGGAAGTACTACGACGCGCCCATTCACGACCTTCTCGGGAGCTATCGTGACCGCCTCCCTGCCTACGCATCGACGTACGAAGCGGACTTGAATGGTGGTCTCGATTCACCCGAGGCGTTCGCGGATTTCGCTGAAGAGTGTCAGGGGATGGGCTATCCCGGTTTCAAGATTCACGTCTGGGAAAGCGATGAATGGGGCGATATCGACCGAGAAGTAGAAACCGTTCATGCAGTCGGAGACCGTGTCGGCGATGAGATGAACCTCATGCTCGACCCGGCGTGTCAATACGAAACGTTCGGTGATGCGCTGACGGTTGGGAAGGCGTGTGAAGATGAGGACTTTTACTGGTACGAAGACCCGTATCGAGACGCCGGTATCTCACAGCACGGCCACCGAAAGCTCCGGCAGTTGCTCGATGTGCCGCTGCTCCAAACCGAACACATCCGTGGATTGGAGAGTCACACGGATTTCATTGCGAGTGAGGCGACCGACTTTGTACGAGCGGACCCCGAATACGACGCTGGCATCACCGGCGCGATGAAGATTGCCCACGTCGCCGAAGGCTTCGGTCTCGATGTCGAACTTCACGCGCCGGGACCTGCCCAACGCCAGTGCATGGCCGCAATCCGCAACACGAACTACTACGAGATGGCGCTCGTCCATCCAGAGGTGGAAAATCCCGTTCCGCCGGTGTATTTGGGGGACTATGCGGATAGACTAGATTCCATCGATGAAAACGGCACAGTTCCCGTTCCTGACGGACCGGGCCTCGGCGTCGAGTACGATTGGGAGTATATCGAAGACCATCAAACTGGGAGCACGCACGTCTATGACTGAGCAGCCGGTTTGACCGCTCTTATCCGATAGTGTCTGATATAGATATATGATTGATTAATAGGTGATCGAGAAGACGTACCTATCGGTAACTGGAACGAATCAGAGGAACGCAAACGCCCGTACCGACGAACCGCTGGTGTTCTGGAAGTTGAGTGGCGGGTAGAAAAAGTAGGCACGACGACTTTCTGCCCCCTTCAGTACGTCACCGAGGTTTCTGAGTTCTTCGATAGGCAGTGTATCGGTTTCGAGCAGTGGGAGGTGCGATTCGTCCGCACCGACATCCGTACTCGGTCCATGAGCCGGAACCTCATCACCCCACCCGCCAACACTTGCACCCTCGGTCCCGACCGCTTTGAGATTCATCCCGGCGAGGTACTGTGAGGCTTCACCAGTCAAGTACGGAAACTCGAACAGATACTCCGGGGTGAGTCCGTAGTAGTCGTCCCACCCGGTGTGAAGCATGACGATATCGTTCTCTCGAATCTCGTCTTCGAACGGTTCGAGGTCTTCGACGGTAATCGCTTCATTCGGCTCTTTCAGCGTGAGGTCGAGCGCGATGCCGTGGCCCATGAACGCATCCATGGAAAACTCATCGAGTGTCCGGCCCTCGGGGATGAAGTGACGTGGCGAATCGATGTGTGTCGCTGTATGCGTCCGCATCTCCACGCTCTCCATCGTAAACCCATCACGGGCAGCCCAGTCGGTTCGTTCTACTCGCAGCGGCGGAAACGTCGGCCACGTGGGAATATCGTTAGCAATGGGATTGGTCAAATCGACGATTTCATCCGGTTCTTGGAACATCAGTCTCCACCACAATCCTTAAAATAATAAACCTTCCTCGAATTGATGGCTGTAAGACAAAAACAGGATGTTATCAAAAGTATGTTATTTGTCTACGAGACTCTCGGCCGATAATATGGATACAGAACACGATGAAATAATCATCGGGGTCGGTAGAGTTATCTGGGTCGGAACGTCTTCTACAACCAATGGCAGTAGATAGACCCGAGCAATTCGGCGGTGCGCTCTGTCCGGTGGTTACGCCGTTCGCCGACGGCACCGTGGACACGGATGCTCTCAGAGCGCTCATCGACCACCTCGTTGAAAGCGGTATCGACGGTCTCGTTCCGTGTGGAACGACCGGTGAATTCGCCAGCCTCTCGACCGAGGAGTATCGAAGGGTCCTCGAAACGACAGTCGATGCCGCGGACGGCCGTGTTCCCGTCATGGCCGGGACAGCGGCGACGAGCGTTGCTGAGACTGGAGAAAATATCGAACTCGCGGCGGACCTCGGCGCGGACGCGGCGCTCGTTACGCTTCCGTACTTCCACGCTGCGAACGAACCAGCAGGAAACGAGACGTTCCTTAGCGCTGTCGCCGATGCTGCCGCGCTCCCCTGTTATCTCTACAACATCCCCTCGTGTGTGGGGACACCCATCAGCCCCGAAACCATTGCCTCGGTTGCGGGTCACGATTCGATTGTGGGTCTCAAGGATTCCGGTGGTGACTTCACGTACTTCCTCGACGTGGCCGAGCGCACTCCAGACGACTTCCAGCTGTACCAAGGCTTCGATAGTCTCGTCGTCTGGGGGATGCTTGCCGGTGCGACTGGCGGCATCAACGCGCTCGCTAACGTCGTTCCCGAGGCATTTTCCAGTCTCGTCAGCGCCATTGAACGCGGCGATGTCGCCGCCGCACGCGATATGCAGCTACACATTGCCGCGCTCTTCAAACAGTGCGCCGTGCATGGGTTCGCACCGACGACGAAAGCCGCCCTCGTCATGCGCGGCGTCCT
>DASSKS010000080.1:0-2762 GCA_035690245.1 Halococcus sp.
CTGGGGTGGTGTAGATGTAGAGGTCGGTCTCGATTCTCCCCTGTGGGTCGAGGAGCAGGGCATAACAGCCCGCGCCATCAGTCCCCGGAACGCGATTTGAGACGGCGTTGTCCACGAAGTCGATTCGGTCTTCGCCGGTGACGGTGAGAATCCCATAGCCCATCTCGGTGACGCCGACGACGTTTCTGACCGCGCGGTGGGTGCGTTCTGGTCTGCCGTAGTGGTCGGCGACGCGCACGCCACCGTGCGCTAAAAATCTCGCGCCGTGGGCCTCGTGGACGGCTTCGACGAGTGTCATCACTCACTGTCGGCACCGCTCGGGGATAAAGCGTGTCCTACCCAAAGCGCTCGCGCAGACGGTCGAAAAACGATTTTTCCTGTTCGTCCTCACCGGGTTCGGGGATAACTCGTTCATCGGGTTTGATGAGCGTGCGTCCGTCATTGACTTCGGTTTCGATGAGACCGTCGTCGTTGAGCACAGAGAGCGCGTCTTCGATGTCGTCGATACCGACTTCGACGTTCGCGCGGAGTTCGAACACCGTCATGCCGTCTTGGCGGTCCACCAGCGCGTCGAGGACGGCCACCTCCGTCGCGTCGCGGTCCCGGAACTCCCGCTTTGCCCTCATATATTGTGATTCGACCGGACCGATATTATAGTGTCGGACAGAACTCTCACTAATTTCGTCGGCACGGGCCGACTCCGTTTCGTCGCTTCCGTCCGAGACGATACCGTTGTCCCTCGAAGGGGAGTCTTTATGGTGGATGGTACGGAATCACACTCCGATGGGAGTCATGTGTTCGTTACTCGGGCACGACTACGGGGAGACCGACGTCGAGCGCGAGCGCACAGAACAGGGTGATGAGGTCATCCGCACGGCCAAACGAGTCGAACGCTGTCGTAACTGCAATCACACGCGGACCATCTCAGAGAACACGGAGGTCACACTCGAAGCCGCTGCCGGCGTGGTCCGTGAACCCGACGGAACGGTCGTCGCCGCGACGGATGGAATGGGGAACGCGGTGAGTGAAGCCGATGGAGGAATCGTCATCGAGAGCAGTAGTGAACGGGAGACCACGCTCGATACGCCGGACAGCACCGGAGACGAGCAAACGGCTGTGAGCGACACGGACGAGGAGAGCGTAGAGCTAGGCGATATCGACCGGATACGGGACAGCAAACCCGTGATTCACACCACCACTTCCGAACGGAACCCCGGCGAGTGGCCAACAGAACCCGGCGACGAGCGCACACAGAACGCAGAAACACCTGAAACGGGGGGTCTCGGCTCGTCGGGGTCGCTCGCCCTCGAATCGCGTGTGGGTTGGTCCGACGAAACGGACGCGCCAGCCGAAACCAAGACCATTTCTGGAAAATCGTTCGCGTGTGCGTCGTGTGGATTCAGTGCTGTCGTCGCCGACTCGCCGCTTCGGGCGGGCGACATCTGTCCCGGCTGTGGGCACGGCTATCTCGCGTGGGAGACGCGAAAGGGGTAAACCCGCGCCTCGCAAATCACGGTTCTATGCGCGAGTACAAGATGCGCCGCGGGGAGTATTTGGCGGAGCGAATCCCGGATATGGAACGAACAGTCGAGGGATATTTCGGTCCACCGACGACGACCGAGGAGTACGAGGGCAGTGACCTCCATGTGGTCGAAGACCCCGAAAACCCGGTCTTCGAGCGCATCGTCGCTGGCGCAGTGACCTACGAATCGAAGAAAGACACCTTGGCTGTGGAGTTTACAGAGCGACCGGCAGAAGCGGTCATCGCAGAAGGCAACGCAGACGCCGCTGCCGACGCGGTCACGGCGAAAAACGAGTTTCTGCTCGAAGCCACTGGTCGGGATGCGAAAAGCCGTAGAGAATCCATGAAACGCACCGTAGAAGACAGCGATACCCCCGATAACGTCTGAGTAGCGGAACTACCCGCCGAGTTTCGTCCGGCTGATAGAGACAGAACCGGGCGTGATGATGAGTTGGTCGTCTGCCTTCTGGACGATGTCGCCGCCAACCTCGTGGGTGAGTTCTTGGAGGTCTTTGGTGATGCGCTCCATCGTCCGGTCGGTGGTGGTGTGGCGGGTGATGTCCGCGACCACGATGTCGCCGTCGTAGATGGCGTTTTTGATGTCGATGACGTCGCGTTGGTCTGCGATTCGTGCGATATGCACCTTCGTCGTTGACTCGGTGACCGGCCCATCAACATCGTCGATACCGAGTTCGACGTACTCGCCGCCACCGCCGCGTCGTCTCGACTCCTGGCCGCCGAGGATGTCGTCCATCAATCCCATGCGCCCACGCGGACTGGAATCGGTATATCTCTTACGACGCAGCAGACGTCTCGATTTCTCGAATCCTATAGGAATCCTCCGGCAGTATAAATACCATCGGGACATACCTCTCGCCGTGACGACGACGGCCACCGACTCGCCGCGCGTCAGTACTCGTGAGGCAAACAGAGCCGACCTGCTCGCGGTGTTTCGTATCGAGAAGGCCTCGTTCGCCCAGCCGTGGCCCTATCGTGCGTTCGAGCGCTATCTCGGCGAACCGGGATTTCTGGTGGCTGATTCGGGAGCGGTGGTCGGCTACGTGGTCGCAGACGACGTGCTGAATCACGGACGGCGACTCGGCCACATAAAGGACATCGCGGTCGGTCCCAGTTATCGAGGCCGGGGAATCGGCGCAACGTTGCTCGAACGCGCACTCGATGTCCTCTGTGAGCGCGGGCTTCGGTCGGTCAAACTCGAAGTCCGCGAGAGCAACGACCC
>DASSKS010000081.1:0-5648 GCA_035690245.1 Halococcus sp.
ACTCACAGGTGCTTTTCACGCTGTCGTCGGTTTCTCGGTCGTCAGTCCTCGCTCTCGGTCCTCCTGTGTTTGCTCGCGGGCGTTCTCGCCCACTCGCTCAAGCACCCGCTCTTGGACCGCACGGGATTGGGCTACTTCGTCGGCGATGTCGGCCACATCCAGCACCCTGACGCCGCCGCCGAACTCCTCGGAATGGGCGCACTCGCCGCGCCCGTGCTCCGAGCAGGTGATTTCGTCCCGACCACCAACGACGTGCGCGCCGTCCGCATAGATACCAATGAGTGTCGCCGTGTCGGGGATGCTCACTGCGGCGAGCAATTCAACGTCACTCTCGTCAGTCATCGGTCTCTCCCGTTCCTGTGAATCTTGATTTGGTCGTTCGGGAAGACATCAAGTAACTCGCTGATGCTATCCTGTGCGTGTTCTCCTCGCCGTTTCCCCCACTTTTCGTCCTCCTCAGTGTGCCTGTTCAGGATATCTTCTCGACGGATGTGGACCGCCATTTCCCCTGCTGGGTCGGTTAGGTCTTTCATTCGCTCTTTTTGTTTCTCAAAACTCAATTCTTCTACTGACTTTCGAGGCTCGGACTTCGTTACTGGCTCCCATCGGTCCAGCGTCGTAATCGTCTTTTGCTGTTCAAGCGTGAGTTCCCGACGCTCAAACGGGATGTGAATTGCCTCCCAGTCGTTCGGGAGGTCTGGATGGTCAGTTGGTCGCCTCTGTCCGAACTCCCTTCGTATCCGTCGGATGATTTGATTCATCGGTTTCCCTCATAGGCGGAGAGCGCTCCAGCCAACTCGTGCATATCCGCAGCGAGCGTTTCGCCGTTGTCGCGCAGATGTGCGATGAACTCCGATTTGTTCATCCCGACGAGCAGCGCACCGCAGTACAGGCACGCGGACAGGTAGGTCCCAACCGTGTCGTTTTCGTCAGTCATCGTTTCGGTCCCCTCTGCCGACGAATCCTCTAATATCCGACCAGCCCAACCAGACTGTGTATCCGAGAACCAGTAGAATCCCAGCCCACTGTAGCACGGCGCTCTCGAAATACAGCCCACCTATCATGAGGTAGATGCCCACCATGACCGGAAGTATCGGGCGAAGAACCGGGGACTGCGACCCTCTCCTCGCCCATACAATACTACCGAACAACACGACGGAGCCGACACCAATCAGGATGAGCGAGTGATAGCTTCCTCCAAAGACGAGCATCGTTGCTGCCACGCCCCATGCAGCCAGTATCCACTTGGCAGTCCCTAATCCCGGAGTGCGTGTCGTGGATGATGAGTCAATCATTAGTACCATTCCTCCGGCAGTGCGTCCTCAACGGCCGCTTCGACCTCTTCGACCCATTCGACTGCTTGTTCGCCGTCGCGTGATGTGACGACGATCTCGACTTCGACTCGGTCGCCGCCATCGTCGCTTTGCAGCGTCACTGTATCGGATACTTTCATGATTCCTCCTGCTGGCCGGTCGAACCCGAACCACCGATGAGCGCCTGCTGTTCGGCCACGTCGATACGGTCTTCGAGCAGGTCACGGTCAAGCGCGTAGGCGTGCCCGCGCCCCTGTGACTCTCGTGTGATGACGTTCGCCGTATGCAGCCGCTTCAACACGCCTCGAACGGTCGAATCCGACACATCCAATAGTGCCGCCACATCCGGCGCTGACCGATACTCCTCATTGCCGGCACTGGCGAGGACTCCGAGTACGCGGTCGTAATGCTGTTCGGCAGCCGTTCCACCCTCGGCGGCCATCCGAATCGCCGTCTGTATCGCCTCGTGGCGGAGCAGCGTCGTGAGGTCCGCGTCCGCGAGTGACGCCGCTCCGAGCGTTTCGGTGCCAGTGCTGGTCGCGTCCTCGGCGTTCGGCTCATCGTTCGTAGACTGCGCTGCATCGCGCTCGGCCTCTAGCGCCTCGACCCGTTCTTCGGCCGTCCGGGCACGCTCACGCAGGCGGGCCAGCCGCTCGTCGCTTGCATCCTCAGCGCTCACAGCCGCGAAATCACCCACTACGTCGGCGTGGCGGTCGGTGAGTTCGCCGAACTCCGCGACAAACTGACGCAGTGCTGCGATGTCCTCGCTCGTCGGACGGTCGGCCAATCGGGCTGCAAGATGCTCGGCGGCGCGTTGCTCGCGGGAATGGACCGTTTCAAGCTCCTCGACGCGCGCCTCGGCCTCGGAACGGCCCTCTCGAATCTCCATCACCTTCGTCTGAATGACTTCGGGAACTTTCAAATCGGTTCCCTCAACGGTGACAGTCACCGGCTCGCTTGGTGTGTCGGCTTCGGTGCCGCCAACGGGACCCGCTTGGTTGGCGAGTGATCCCATCATATCATCCATGATACCCCGGATGTCCTTCGTATCCGCGAGTTCGTCTTCAAGCTCTTCGATACGCTCCTCGCGGTCGGCAACCTTGTTTCGCAGGCGTTCACGTTCGTTCTGACGCTGTTGCGTGCGGTCGGAGATTTGCTGTAACTCCGCGACGAGTCCTTCATCCACGCCTTTGAGTTCCGGGCGGTGTTCATCATCGAGTCCCGGTGCTTGGCCGGCATCATAGGTATCCTTCCTGTCAAACTGCACGCGAAGCACATCGCTAAAACGGTCGTCGGCGAGCACATCCGGGTCCGCCGCGAGAAACGCCTCGCCGTCGCCGAGGTTCGTGACCCTCTCCGCGAATGGCTTGCCGAGGACGCTCCTGACCACCGAAACGTCGTTGTCCCACGTCAGGCGGTGCCAAACCATCCAATTGCACTGCGTGATGAAATCCTTGTCAACGGTCGCAGGCCGCTGGCTAATTCCCACAAGTCCGAGACCGTGTTTCCGTCCGCGTTTCGAGATGCGAACGAACGCCTCGCCCGTCTCGCCAGCACTCCCCTGCTGAGGTAGGAACTCGTGGCATTCTTCGACAAACACCGGGAACGGCTCGCGTTGCTGCTTGGCGGTGGCGAACAGCGCGCGGGCGACTTCCCTCACGAGTTTATCCGCCTCGCTCTCGTCGAGGAACCCGGAAAGATCGAGGATGATGGGGACGCCCTGCTCGATGCCGAGTTGGGCGAGGCGGTCGCCGTGTTCGGGACCGACTTGGATGTCACAGGCGTCATCTGCACCGGCATGGAGGATTTCGTACTGCTCTTTCAATCCGTAGTATTCGCCCTCGATGTCGATGATGAGTAGTGGGCGTCCGGCGTCGAGGATGTTTTCGATGACGACGCTCGCGCTGTTACTCTTCCCACTCCCACTTTTCCCGCAAACGAACGCTCGGCCCACAAGGACCTCCTCTAGCGGGAGTGTGACGGGAATGTCGGTGTCGTGTTCCGGCGGGCCGCCAGCACTCGTCATACCAACACGAACGGCTGCGGGCGCGGTATCAGCAGTAGCGTTAGTCATACTCCACCTCATTCGCAGGTTTCACGTTGAAGTCGGCATCCATCCAAAGACCACCGAGGTCACGCTCTGCGGAATCAAGACGCTCCGCATGGTGTCTGAGGTCGTCCCACTCCATGTTACTGTGTGCCCAATCGATCAACTCAGCGGGATTCTCTAGAGTGTCATCGAGTTCCTGTTGACGCTTTTCACCACGTTTCTCCTCATCATCAGGAGGGTCACGCTGAGCGTAGTAGCTCGCGCGGTCTTCTGCAACGATTCGCGCCGGAACTCCATACCGTTCTCCCGTTGGGAACATTACAACGAGCCACTTCACGAACTCGTCCTCCGTGGCTACACCACTCATGGTCGTCCTCTATCGTCAAGGAGATTGTTGGTCCCTTGTTTCAAGATGAAGTTGATTGCCGCGTTCCGTGACGGCAGTGCATACTGTTCCTCTACCGCATCCACATCGGCAAGAAGGTCTCGCGGGATTCGCAGAGTGGTGCGCTTACGGTCGTTTCCAGTCTCGTCCTCTCCGGCGGGGTCTGTATCCGAACCTTGCTCCGATTCGGTAGTGGATTGGTGGCGGTTCCGTTCGGCGTCGTCAACGATGCTATCTCGTCCTCCCATTATCTGTCTTGTTGGTGGCGTTCTGGCGTCTTTTTACTGTCGGTTCGGCGTCGATATGGCGTCATTATGACTGAGCATTGGTGTCGGCGTGTGGATCAGCGTAGTCGATGCGGTCGGCCACGTCCGCGCTAATCATCGGGTCGTCAACCTCTGCGTAGCGGTAGGCCGCAAGCCCCACGAGTTTCGACAGGGCCGCCACCATCACTGCCGGAGTACCGGCGCTGCGCTCGTGAATCGTATCGAGCGCGTCCGCTGTGAGCGGGTCCAGCGGCACCTCGTGGTACTCGTCGTGGTCGTAGTTGGTGACGCTGGCAACGCGGCGCTGGTACAGTTCGGTCGCCTGCTCACGGCTGAGTGCATCCAACTCTAGCTCGTGACTCACGCGGCGCTGGAACGCCCGCCCGTCGCTGCCGAGGTCGCCGATTGCCTCCCATTGTGAGGTCATGCCGGTCATGATAACCCGCACGTCTGGCAGGTCATTCAAGAACTGAATTACATGAAGCGTTTCACGGTCGTTCAACCCAAACTCGTCCACGCCAATGAGTACCGGCTGGTCGCGGTCGGCGAGTGCGTTCCGCACTTTCCGCTCGGTGAGTTTCGTGCTTGATGACTTCCCGATATCCAACTCGTCGGCGAGAATCGCTATCAGTTCGTAGGCAGTAACGTTGTGTTCGCCGAGCATGACCGGCGTGAACTCCTCGCTGTACGAATCGAGCAGCATCCGCAACAGCGTGGTCTTCCCAACGCCGCTGTACGCCGAGTGAATCAACACTGGTCCCGTATAGTCACGGAGGTGAGTAGCGATGTCTGCGATGGCGCTCTCGCTCGGCATCACGTACTCGTCCATCGTCGCTGCTCCCGCGAACGGATTGGTCGTCCATCCAAGATGGTCGAGGTAGGCATCGCGCTCGGTGCGCGTGCCCTCGTTAATCGCTTGGATTCTATCAGACTGTGGCATAGATGTGACGCCTGTATGCACTCAGGCTGGCATCAAAAGGGTTCGGGTTGACATGGTTGTGGCGTCAGATTGGTGTCGATCTCGCGTCTGATAATGGATAAGTGATTGCGATACATACGTCGCAACATGAGAGAGAACCACGATTCCACCGGGGGAAACGAACAGGAGTGGCGGCCTGAGCGAACGGCGGACTACGCCGACGGTCCGGTTCTCACGGACCGACAGGCTGAGACGATTGCTGCCCTCGACGCCACGAGTTCACGAGAAAGTACGGCGGCCCTCCTCGGGATTACCGCTTCGACCGTTGATGACCACCGACAGGATGGGTCGGGTCTCTCATTAAGAGGTTCCCTGCAAAACTCGATACAGAGACTATCCCGGTTGCGGAGTTGCGGGATGCAGAGATACTTGAGTGGTTTCTCTCCGACCTCCGGTGGACGGTTTCGAATATGGAGAAATCGTTTGAGTTCCGTCGAATCGACTGAGATTCTAGCCGTGGCATAGATATGACGCCATTATGCACCCAATATGGCGTCAAAAAGACTCTGACTGACGCCGTTCTAGTGTCAGAACAGCATCGGAATATTGATAGGAATGGATGACGTCTTACCAACGGTATAGCGTCGAAAAGCAGATGTTAGGTACGTATTCGTTGGTAAGGTTCGCGGGACATCAGCGACGTAAACCACTGGAC
>DASSKS010000082.1:0-3840 GCA_035690245.1 Halococcus sp.
TAGCCGGCAATCAGTCCAATTAAGGGGATGAAAAACGCGCTGAGTTGGGTGAGAAAGGAGATGAGCGCGAGCGAGGAGGCTCTAGAGGGAGCACCAACGCCGCCGACAGCCCCGAGGACGATATAGACGTAGGCGGCACCCGCCGCAAAGACCACGAACGCCGCCGTCAGTCCGAGCAACAGCCACGAGCGAATCGCGTCCTGAAAGTCCTTTCTGGCGACCGCGAGCGTGCTCATGCGCGCGCCTCCTCGCCATCCACGTCAGAGTTATTTTCCGCGTCGGATGCATCCGTCGAATCAGTATCCGTGGACCGGTCTTCGGTATAGGCGACGAATAAGTCTTCGAGCGAGGCATCCCTCGTCGTGAAGTTTCGGACCGATGCCCCGCGTTCGATGGCGTCCAACACGGTCGTCTTCGCGTCGTCCGAACACGACACCGTAATCGAGGTATCAGAAACTGTTACCGACGAAACCGCCGGAAGTTCGCGCACCGATTCGAGCGCGTCCTCGGGGACGGTATCGACCTCGATGTGGAGGGTTGAGTCGGTTCCCGTGGCCGCTCGTAACCCTTCGATAGAGTCTACGGCGACGAGTTCCCCATCGCGGAGGATGCCGACTCGATCACAGACCGGTTCGACCTGCCCGAGGATGTGACTCGAAAAGAACACGGTTGCGCCGCGGTCGCGTTCTTCGCGGATTATCTCGCGCATCTCGCGTGCGCCGTTTGGGTCCAATCCAGTCGAGGGTTCGTCGAGAATCAGGAGGTCAGGCTCGCCGACGAGCGCCATCCCCAATACCAAGCGCTGGGCCATCCCTTTCGAATACCCGCCTGCATTGCGGTCTATGGCATCTGGAATGCCGACCCGCGCAGCGAGTTCGTCGGGGTCGTCGTCTGCTCCTTTCGATGAGACGGCGAATTCGAGATGCTGGCGACCAGTTAGACGGTCGTAGGTCGAAAACCCCTCGGGGAGGACGCCGATGCGTTGGCGTATTCGCTTGCCGTCTTCGCGCGCGTCGTGGCCGAGCACCCGCGCGCTACCTGTCGTCGGGCGGGCGAAATCGAGCAAGACATTGATGGTCGTTGACTTCCCGGCCCCGTTCGGCCCGAGAAACCCGTAGATTTCGCCCTCCTCTACCACGAGGTCCACGTCACGCAGCGCGACCACGTCGCCGTAGCGCTTCGTGATGCTTTCGAGTTCGATAGCTGCCATGATAGGGGGTTTCCGGCTATGTGTAATGGGCTTTCTCATTTCCGTTTGCCGAATAGTGTTTTTATCTCTAACAAATAGTGGTAGTGAGTGATGTAGCTGAAAACAGGTGTAGCGTTATTATCTTGTATTTGAGTATGGAATTTATTTGTTTCGTGCCGTAACGGAGTATTACTACCAATCTAAATACCGTTTGGGCGGTGAAACAGTGATGGTATTGGCAATATATACCACCCTAATCTTTGTGTGTGGTAATATATTTAGTGGTGTTTTTTAGGGAATTGGACCGGGGTTCCGTCGGGGTTCACGCCGACGAGAACGAAAATCGGTTTGCTTCGACCCGGTGTGGAGCGTTATCGAGATAGCAAGAAAACGCACAATGTACGCCGTGCGTCTGACGGACGGTCGCCGCAGTTCACGAAAATCACGCAAAAGGCGTTCTTATGGGCTGTAACTATCCGCAACAATGCGGAACGGCTGGGGTGATTTATTTCCCCTGCACGTTTTGATGTCGAGTGCAGAAAGCATGACAAGCAAACTCTTCGACGCGCTTGGGACGAAGCTCCCATCGAAGCGCGTGATGGCAGTTGGCATCGTTGCCGTGATGCTCCTGTTCGCCGGCTGTTCCGGCGGTGGCGGGGGCGGAGGCGGTACCAGTGGCGGCGCAGCGACAGCCGGCGGTGGTGGCGGCGCGATGACCTCCGGCGGCGGTGGCGGCATGATGACTTCCGGTGGCACCTCTGGCGGCATGATGACCTCCGGCGGTGGCGGCATGGGTACCAGCATGGGCGGCGGCATGATGACCACTGGCGGCGGTGGCATGATGGGCACCAGCATGGGCGGCATGAACATGACGACGACCTCGGCCTAACTCGGTCCCCAGCCCTCCCCCCACTGACGTATCGACTCTCAAACGCGCGGTCGCCAGCGTGGGTGACCGCTTTTTCGGTTATTAGCTCCATAGCGCAGCGTATCGCGGTTTTCGAACCCTAGATTCGAAAATCGTCTCGCCGAACGAAACCATCTCGACACCGAGGTACGCTGTCGGATGAACGAGTGACCGTGATTCATCGGATGGTTTCGGCGGATTCGAGGAGGGACTTCCGTCCGACAGTATAATACCAAGCGCGCGCAGAGAAGGGAGCGAGGATGAGCGATGGCGCGCGCGTAGTGGCGGGAGTGCTCTGTCTACTGGTACTCATCAGCGCCCCGGTCGTGGCCCAATCGGTGTCACAGGCCGGTATTGGCGAGGTGAGTATCTCCGGTGGCGGCGTTGTCACCCCTGAAACCGGAAACAGTTCGACGTATCTCTGGCAGGACGAACCAGTGAACGTGAGCGTGACGGTCGCGGATTATCCCGAGGCGAGAAACTACGGCGTCTGTCTCCGTTACGCGCGCGAAAATGCGCCAGCGAAAAAACTCGTCGGTCATTGCGAGCCGCTACGACTCCCAAACGGAACGAACGGCACCGCCGAGTTCGCCAACGTCACGTGGCCGGCGAACGTCACGGGCGGGCAGGAACTGGTGGTCGAAGTCAGAAATCGGACAGTCGAGCACAATACCACGGTGCTCGACCGCAAGACCGTTCCGGTGGTGGTGCTCCGGCGACAGGGCGACTTCGACAACGACGGTCTCACGAACGCACGGGAAGTCGAGAAGGGATTCAACCTCTCGAACTCGGACATAGACGCCGATGGACTCCCCGACGGCGCGGAGGTGAAACAGTACAAGACGAAGCCACAGCGCGCAGACAGCGACGGCGACGGCATCCGCGATGGGGTCGAACTCCAGCGCGGGACCGACCCGACGGAGCCAGATACCGACGGCGACGGACTGAACGATAAGACCGAGGTGACGCTCGGCACCGACCCAACGGGCGAGTGGACACCCATCTGGCTCGTCGTCGCCGTACTGGTCGTCATCGGTGTGCTCGCGGCGGTGTTCGTCTTCCTCCGGCGCAGATGGCGCAGGCGGGTCGGTGAGTCGGCAGCCGTATCGGATGAGAATGGGAGACCGGAGACAGCCTCGACCGACAACGAAGAAGAGTCCCCGGAACCGACCACCGTATCGGAACCGCTGACCGACGAGGACCGCGTTCAAGCACTGCTCCGCGAAAATGGCGGAAGAATGAAACAATCACACATCGTCGAGGAGACCGACTGGTCGAAGGCAAAGGTGAGTCGGCTGCTGTCTTCGATGAACGACGAGGGAACCATCGAGAAGCTCTCCATTGGCCGCGAAAACATCATCAGCCTCGATGGTCACGGACCCGAAGCCGCCAAATCACCCCACGAGGAGAACGCGACAGACTGAAAGCCCAGTACGACCTCCTTCTACTTGATGGATGCGAGGAGCGTCCGCGAGCGCGCAGGAGACCTGCCGCGCGAACCGGGCGTCTATCAGTTTCTGGACGACGAGGCGACCCTGTATGTGGGCAAAGCCGTCGATATCAGCGGTCGAGTCCGCTCGTATGCCGACCCGCGAAGCCACCGCATCGCCAAGATGGTCGAGCGCGCCCGAGAAATCGAGTGCGCAGTGACCGATACCGAGACGCAGGCCCTCTTACTGGAGGCGAATCTCATCAAGCGCCACCAGCCACGGTACAACGTCCGACTGAAAGACGACAAGTCCTA
>DASSKS010000083.1:0-10625 GCA_035690245.1 Halococcus sp.
TGCCCCACGCGCTGACGGCACTCCGGGACGCCGACCTCGGCGCGGTGTTGGTTCCCACGGTAATCGGCGGCTGGAACGACGATCAGGTCGGTGACATCGTGCGCTTTGCGGCGGCAAACAACGACATCGTTCGCGGTGTGAACTTCCAACCGGTGTCGCTGGTCGGTCGGATGCCGCTGAACCAGCGCAAGAAACAGCGCGTCACGATTCCCGACACCATCCACAAGATCGACGAGCAGACCGGCGGTCAGATTCCGTCTGATTCGTGGTTCCCGGTGCCGGCGTGTCTCGCGGTGTCTGACTTCCTCAAAACGTGGAAGGGCGACGGTCTCTACGAACTCACCAACAACTTCGCGTGCGGGATGGCGACGTATGCCTTCCTCGACGGCGACGACCTCGTTCCCATCACCGACGTTCTCGACGTTGACGGTCTCCTGAACGAACTGCGAGACATCTCCGAGGAGTACGAGGAGAACCTCGGTAAGATGGACAAAGCGCGTGTGTCGCTCCGGCTGTTCAAGAACCTCCGTGGGTTCATGGACTACGGCAAAGTCCCCGAGAGCATGGATGTCGATATCGGCGATGCCTTATTCGAGGCGTTCACCAAAGGAACCTACGACGGCCTGACGCAGTTCCACAAGAACTCGATGTATCTGGGAATGATGCACTTCCAGGACCCGTACAACTACGACTTGGACCGCATCGAGAAGTGCGACATCCACTACGCGATGCCCGACGGCCGCGTGATTCCGTTCTGTTCGTACAACGTCGTGCCCGAGATGTACCGCGACTGGTCGAAGGAGAAGTACTCCATCAGCATCGACGAGTGGATGGAACGCGACTACACCGAGATGACGCCGACCGACGCGCCCAACAGGACGAACCGGAAGGAAAACGTCATCGACGCCCAGGGCGGCGACCACGTCGGCGAAGGCACGCTCGACCGTGGCGTTGGCGGCGAGGACGAGGGTATCTTCGGTCTCGACGTCAAACACAAACGCGAATACAGCTCCGAGTTCCGTGACGGCATCCACGAGGCCTACCGCGCGTCCGTCGAGGACGGTACTCCTGTGTGGGACTCGGTGTCGTTCTAAAAAGAACTACTCCGTATCGCGGCTCGTTTTTTACATTCTGGTCGCTTCTTTGGCTTCCTCGGCGCGCGCGAGTGCCTCGTCGAGTTGTCGTTGGTGGATGGCTTCGAGTTCCTCGGTATCCACGTCCGAAAGCCGCGTCGTGACTTCGACACCCGGAAGTTTCGTCCGTAGTTCGTTTCCGCTTCCATCGAGTACATCGTCTAAATCGATGTCCTCCATCATTCTTCCGTATCGTCATCACTGCTGGTGTTCTCGTCGTCATCGACGCCGGTATCGATGACGAAGGTGCTCTGTCCGATGTCGCCTTCAAGACCTGCTGCGGAAACGGTGCGGCGCGCGCCGTCGGTCACGCGATACAGGTCGAGTTCGCCGGCATCGGGGTCGGTATCGAGCACGATGAAACTCGAATACTCGCCCGCGCCGATTGGTCCCATGCTCGCGCGTGAGAG
The DNA here is from genome assembly GCA_035690245.1 of Halococcus sp. GTDB lineage: Archaea > Halobacteriota > Halobacteria > Halobacteriales > Halococcaceae > Halococcus. The sequence goes on from DASSKS010000083.1 coordinate 1,544, forward strand.
TTTCGCACCGGGGGCAAGGTCGTACTCGCCAACGGGAATGGTTCGTCCGTGGTCTGCGGGTTCTGGGTACGTCGTATCCTCTGACATGGCTATCGAGTCGAGTCAGAATAAACGGTCGTCGGGGAAAACTGCTGCTACTCCTGATGGATTTTTTACCCCAGTATCGGCGTTCGGATACGTATAAATGTGCGGTCGCCAAACCCGTGTACTATGTCCGAGGAAATCTCGTGTCACGTCTGCGGATGGACGGGAAACGAAGACGAGCTAAACCAGCCACCGGGCGGCGAAGAGAAGTACTACTGTCCGAACTGTGCGACGACCATCGAGGTCGAGTGAGTCTTCGCCCGCTCTCGCCCATGGCGTGGTTGCGACGGCGGTTTACCACGCAGTGTTCACGACAGCCGACCGGTAATTCCCTGCCGTTCGAGAATCCACCATCGGGGAAACGACGAAGTCGATGAACGAGTCGTCACAGGACTTCGTCGACCGGGCCAAATTCGTCTTCAGCGGCCCGCCGTGGCCGGTCGCACTGTGGGGGAGTATCATCATCGCTGGACTCGCGGGCGCGGTCGGGTTCGGACCGACACCGACGGGTATCGCCGACGGATTGCTACTCGTCGGTGGCCCGGCGGTGGTTGCGACAGTGCTCACGCCGGCGCTCGCCCGCCGTTTCAGCGGCGGAGCGGTCGGGACGAAACGGAGTGCGCTGCTCGCGCTGTTGTGTACACTCGTCATCACTATCTTCGTCATCGGAGTAACCGTAATACAGTCGATTATGGGGACCAGCGTGCTCGCTCCTGTCGAGACGATTCTCATCGCATCAACAGGTATTCTCGTGTGTCGGTTGATAGTGGTGGTTTCTCTTTCCGGTCCGCCGCTTTCGCGCGCGGTGATTCCAGCGGGCATCCAATCTGGTGTCGCCGTCCTCGCAGTCGCTCTCGTCGCGCGTCCCGAACCCGAAACACTTGGGATTGCCCTCGTGTGTGCGGTGCTCTATGCGGGCATCCCTCTCGGGTTCGTCATGCTGGTCGATACCCCGCTGCGGCGCGATTGGGGGATTAGCGGGTTCGAGTTCGTTCATCAGTTCCTCGAATACACGGCGGATAGGTCGAACGACCTCGAATCGTACTTCACACAACTGGGCGAGTCTGTCGAGGTTCCTGTAACTGTACTCTCGATACGCCGTGCCTCGGGCGAGGAGAAAGCAAGAGTCATCTCGACGCTTGCTCATCCCGGTCCGTTCGCCGGCATCGGCGGTGGAATCCTTCCCTACCGACTCGCAGACGATGGCCCGCTCACCTTCGCTCCACACGGACTGGCCGACCACGACTACGACCCGACCTCGGAGGCGGGTGTGACGGCGGTGTGTGAGGCCGCAGACCGCGCGTTCTCCAGTATCAGTTACGACGAGTACGCAACGCCACCGATACAACGCGAGGGAGAACCGACCCTGACTGGTCAAGCCTTCGGCGACGGCGCACTCGTCGTCTCGACGTTCGCCCCGCAGGCGACCGACGACGTAAATCATCGTGTCGGACAGCAGGCGATAGCGGAAGTGAACGCCGCCGGCATCGAAAACGCACTCCTGGCCGACGCACACAACTGCCAAACTACTACTCCCGGCGGCCACACGGCTCCGGGAAGCGACCGCGCGCAGTTGCTCACGAGTGGAATACAACGGATGGCGACAGACCTCGCGGCGAGCGAACGCGGACGACTTCGGGTCGGTGTCGCCGCGGACCCGACGCCGTGGGAGACAAAAGAGGGGATTGGCCCGCTCGGGATTCGCGCGCTCGCAACCGAAGTTCGTGGAACGACCGCGGTTTACATTCTCGTGGACGGGAACAACATGATAGTGGGTCTGAGAGACGCCATTCGGGACGCACTCGACGCCGATGTCGTGGAAGTGCTGACGACGGATTCACACGAAGTGAACGGCCTGAGTTCTGAGAACTACGTCGGGACGAACATCGACACCGAACGATTCGTTTCGCTCATAGAATCCGTAGGCACGGCGGCCATCGGGGACCTCGAACCCGTCGCGGCGGGCACGGCGACAGAGACCGCAGAACTCACGGTTTTCGGCGAGGACACCGTCGAGAGCCTCACGGCATACGGCGATTACATCCTGCCGCGATGTGGGGCGTTCGTCGCGGTTACAACAGTCGTGGTGACGGCCATCGCCATTGCGTTGTTCTGGCTGGTGTGAGAAAGGCATATGGCGTCGCCCGTCGAATGACGAGACGCAAAAATGAACACCGACATCCCGGAGGACGTTCCTCACATCCGTGACGTTGACCCGGATACACTCATCTCGCTCGATTACGTGCGCGACGACGATGCCATCTACCACGTAACACCAAATCACGAGGGATTCGAACCCTACGACCTCGTGAAAATCGAAGACGCGGACTGAAAACCTCATTCGTACTCCGTGACCGTGACATCGAAGCGCTCGCGCCACACGTAGTGTCTGCCGCCCCAGTCGAATCGCGGTCGGAACCATACGGAAACGAGAACGAACGGCAAGAGGAGGAATGCGGGAAACGCGAGCAGCCACGTCCGTCTGTCGATGCCGAGATACCGATACCCGAGCGCGGCGAGTGCAGTGATTCCGATGACGCTCACGAGCGGTCTGAGGGCGGTGATGGCGAGCAACATAGTTAAGAGCACCCAGAGACCGACCACCGCGCGCGGAAGGAAGTACCGATAGGTGAGCACGAACCGGGTGACGCGGTCGCGGACCTGTTTTCTCCCGCCCGGAACGCGAACGCGGCTGACGAACGCGGGCGTCGTGTGGACGGTGTCGAGCATCGACCAGAGCAGGGCATCGTCGCTCACGGTTCGCCGGAGGTCGCTGCGGAATGTTTCCTCGTCGAGTTGGTCGCGCTCGAAGGCGACGCCACCGCCCCAGACGCCGCCGTACCGACACAGCAGCGCAGAGCCAAGCCCCATCATGACCGGCTCCGCGAGTCGCCATTGTACACTTGAACTCACGAACGCCGGCGTGACCGACGCCGCTCCGTGCTGGTGGGCGAGTCGTTTCAATCGGGAGAGCCACTCGTCGTCGCGCTCAACGTCGTCGTCGGTAAACACGAGGAGGTCATCGTTCGCGCGTTCGAGACCGGCAGCGAGCGCGTTCGCCTTCCCCGAACAGTGCTCTGGGTCGCCGACCGGAACGATTTCGATGGTGGTATTTGGAGGAGCTGTCGGCGGGTCGGTTGCAACGGGGTCGGTCTGGTGGTCACAGAGCACGAGGAGTTCGTCGCCGGGGTCGAGCTGTCGGGCGAGGGCGGCACACGAAGGCGTCCAGCGGTGGGTGGGAAGCAACACGCTCGCCATACCGCCTATCGACCCGGCTGCTGCATAAAAACACGCGATGCGTTCGGAAACAGTACAAGTGAGTGTAGCATCATGAACTGCGTTCAGTAGCTTATGGAACCTACTAGTGCAGGCAGATAACGTATGCTCCTCTCTCGCATAGCGTGTGTCATGGTCGCACGATTCATCGGGACACACACCCGGTCCGCTCTAGATGCGCTCACAATCGAGCGCGAGCGGACCGCCACAGAACGGGATGCGTTCGCAGCGTTTCACGACCGCATCGACGCGATGGAGGTCTCAGGTGCTGACACCGGACACGACAGGCGCGTCGGTATTCACTCGACACACGACACACAGCCGAATGAGCAGCTTCAGTGTGTTCGGGAATCATACGAAGAACTCGTCATGAATCTGCCTCATTACGACGACGAATACCACGAATCACTCACAGAGAGCCTTGCAAACGAGTTCTGTCCGGCGGTCGCAGAGGCCCTCACGACGAGCACACAGTTTACAGCGCCGCTTCGTTCCCAACTCCTCACGGAGAGCCAGGAGGCAAAAATCGAGCGGACTGACTTCCTGAAACTCCTCTCGCGCGAATCCGAAAGCCTCCAGTCGGCGGATGAGACGATTGCGACGATTGGGACGGACCTCGATACGCTCACCGCCCACTCGCTTGAAACGTGGGAGCGCGCGGACCTCACGGAGAACCACGAGCGGGTGCGCGCCGTCGTTGCGGACTGCGAAGCGGTGGCGAAAGCCCGGCAGGCAACGCTCGAAACGCTGTGTGTTCCCGGTCCCGCCCACGCCGATATCGACCTCAACGAGTATCTCTATCAGTCGCTTTCGGTTTCGTATCCCGTGCTCGCAGACATCGCCGACATCGCAGAGACGCTTTCGCGCGAACAGGCCCGTATCGAAGACGCACTCGGTTGGACGAATAACGCGCACTCGACCCATCCGCTGTCTCCGTAATCTATGATTGCAGGCTCGAATCCTGCATATCGTCGGTTCGTTCTGCCAGTCGCACGCGGGCGTTCGGGTGCTGGTCTGCGTCCTCTGCGAGTTCGCCGCGGTCTCTGCCCTCTTCGAGCCGGGATTTGGCCGTCTCGTAATCGACTCGCCCCACGAGGTTGACCGTATCGAGCAGGAATTGTTCGGGTACGCCCTCGCCGGAGCCACCCACGGCGGTTCGTTCCTCGGCAAAGCCGGGCGCGTCGTCGGCGATGAATCGCAGATACTCTTTGAGGTCCGCAGAGCCGCCGAGTCGGTCGTGCCAGCGCGGTGGATACAGACTCACGCGCTTTCCGTCGAGTTTGTAGAGCGCGTCGTCGCTCTCCCACGTCTCCGTCTCGACGAGCTGTGATTCGATTCTGTCGAGAAACTCCTCAGAATCGAACTGCTCGCCGAAGTCCTCGGCAAATCGCGCTGCGTAGGCTTCAAGCGTCGCCCACGCGATGCCCGGCTGGTCGTGTGGGTGATAGCGCTCGACGAACTCGACCACTTCGCGCGGCAGAAGCGTCCGCCGTTCGTTGCCGACCGTTTCGAGGACCTGCTCGTTGAGGTCCGAGTCGTCGTGCCATTCCTGTGCGTGAGCGCTTATCCTCCCTTCACCGACCTCGTAGAGTTCTTCGGTCCACACCTCGATATCGGTGAGTCGTTCGTCGATGTCGTCGAGCATCCCCTCGGGGTCGAATTCATCATCCTCTTCGGCCACCGCCTCCGCGTAGGCCCGAAGCGTCTCCCGCGAGACTCCCGGCTCCTCCGTCGGATGGTGGCGTTCGACGAGGGCGACGAACTCTCTGGCGGACAGTTCGTGACCGCGATTCAACAATTCCTCGACGGCGTGGTCGTTCAACTCGGTCATGCCGGCGAGAGGGCGTGCGGGGAAAAAACCCTACTGCCTGCGTGAGCTTCGATTGTTTGTATTTCCCAACCCGTGGGCACCGTTGACCGCAGTATACTGTCCGAAGTAACCGACTACGTGGATTCGCCGACCCGTGTCGGCAAAATCACGTAAAGACTTACTTCGGACAGTATAACACCGTCATTCCCGCCGAATTCGATTCGACTGCCGATTCCGCTGGCGTTCGAACGCTGTGTCAATGTCCCCCGCGCTAACGTTCACCATTTATATTCGCTAATCGGATTTCGACACGATAAATCCACTAATGAATATTATCATGATAGACCATAACAGTTTTTTACCGGGCTGTCATCGGTAGCGGTGCGGTCGGCGAGTCGCGTTGCCCTCCAGTCTGGGTCTGCTCGCCGCCATACGAACGAAACTATGCCAACACCAGAAGAACTCATCGGCGATACGGACGTCTTCACGAAGGACATCGACAACCCCGCAGCCCGCGAGCTGCGCGAAATGCTCGACACGCAAGACTATGTTTTCGCACCGGGGATGTATCACGCGCTGGATGCCCGACTCGCGGAGATGGCCGGCCACGACGCTGCCTACATGAGCGGCTATTCGACAGTTTTGGGCCAGTTCGGGTTCCCCGACTTGGAGATGGTCACGATGACCGAGATGGTTGAGAACGCAAAGCGCATGGTCGAGGCCACCCATCTCCCCATCATTGCCGACTGTGATACGGGCTACGGCGGGATTCACAACGTCCAGCGCGCGGTGCGCGAGTACGAGAAAGTCGGCGTCGCTGCGGTCCACATCGAAGACCAAGTCACGCCGAAGCGCTGCGGCCACATCGCAGGCAAGCAAATCGTCCCGCGCGAGGAGGCCCAAGCCCGCTTCGAGGCCGCCGTCGATGCCAAACAAAGCGAAGATACCGTCATCATCGCGCGCACCGACGCCTATGGCTCCGCAAACGGCGACTGGGAGGAACACCTAGAGCGAGGGCGTCTGTACGCCGACGCGGGCGTGGACATCGTCTGGCCCGAAATGCCCGACCCGAGCCGTGAGGATGCCGTCGAATACGCAGAAACCATCCACGAAACCCACCCGGACCTGAAACTCGCCTTTAATTACTCGTCGAGTTTCGCGTGGTCCGAACAGGACGACCCGCTCACGTTCGAGGAGTTGGGTGACCTCGGATACAAATATCAGTTCATCACCCTGTTCGCGCTGCATTCGGGCGCACACGCCGCCTACGAGGACATGAAGAACCTCGCAGAAAATGGAGAGCAGGCCCAGTTCGACTTAGAACAGCGCTACATCGGCCACCCCACCGAATCGCACCACTCGCTCTCGTTCGTGGATAAGTATCAAGACACCGAAATGCGATTCGACCCCGAGGCGCGCTCGCGCATCGAAGGCTCTGCGGGCTTCTCGGAGGACGAACAAGAACTCCAGACCGCAGAGGCCGAAAGCGACGACGACTGAACGGTTTCATCCGTCCGAAGCGATTTTCACCCCCACCGAAACATAAAGTACCCCGTCGAACAACAGAGCATACGCTACATGAGCAGCGAAACCAACAAAAATTCAGAGAGTCGGGGACGGCCCTCGACCCGGAGGAACTGAGATGGCAGAACGAAAACACAATAGGAAGTTCGTGCGGACTTTCTTTACTTCGCCGACGGCGGTCGAGGGCGAAGACGATTCGGCGAAGATGATTCGGAGCGCGAGCGGACTCCGCGGGATGCAGGCTCCCGATGTGTGGGTGCCTGACAACGAGGACGCGACAGCCCCCTCGATGCGCGATGAGGGCGTCGAAAACATCATCGAGGTCGTCTCGGAGAATGGAGCGGACTTCCCCGGCGAGATTCACCCGCGCGTCGTCTGGCATCGGGACAGCCCCGCCACTCGTCACCAGAGCCTGAAGCATATGCTCGCGCTCGCAGACCCAGAAAAAGGTGCTATCGAGCACATTGACGGGTTCGTGATTCCCGAAGTGGGCGACATCGACGACTGGAAAAAGGCAGACGAGTTCGTCACCATCGTCGAAAACGAGTACGGACTCGATGAGGGGTCGATTGCCATGTCGGTCATAATCGAGAGCGGCCAGTCCGAACTGGCGATGGAAACGCTCCGCGAGGAGATGGGCAAACCCACCAATAACCTCGAACGCCTGTTCCTCCTCGTCATCGGCGAGGTCGATTACACCAAGGATATGCGCGCCATCACGCCTTCGGGCGACCTGCCGCCGTGGCCGGAGCTACGGCACAACACCTCTCGGGGCGCAAGCGCCGCCGGACTCATCGCGGTCGACGGCCCTTACGACGACATCCGCGATGTCGAGGGCTACCGCGAGCGCATGACCGACAATCAGGCGAAAGGAATGCTCGGCATCTGGTCGCTTACTCCTGGGCAGGTGGTCGAGGCGAATCGGTCTCCGCTTCCGCCCAAAACGGGGAGTTGGCTGCTGAACGTCGGCAACCGTCAGGTCGAACTCGAAGACGAGGATGGCGTGCAGGTCTATGACGGCGACCGCGCGTCGCTGTCGGAATCGGGCGATGGGTACGTCCTCAGCGTCGGCGGCGACGAGCAGGAACTCGATGAAGACGAACTCCGCGAGGAACTGCTCGACATGGCTGCGTACGTCCCGAGCATGGACGACATCGTGGACTCGATGGAGGAGTTCGAGGAAGCGAGAGAAGGCGGCACGGGAGCCATCGCCATCACGCGGGCGACGACACTGCGCATCGACGGCATCGACATCGACATCAGCAACGACCGGATGTGGGACGAGGCCACCTATCTGGCGTCGATGACCCCGGTGAGCCTGTTTCAGGAAGTCTATGAGAACCGTCCCGACCAGCACGAGGACTTAGAGGAGCGGTACGGCGAGGACATCGTCGAGCGCGCGATGAGCGTCGGGAACTAACAGGCAAAAGCGAACACCGTTTTTATCGGCGCGCTGCTATCCCCACTATGCCCGACTACGGGAAAGTCGATAGCGCGTTCTTCGAAGAACACATCTATCCGCATCTCGGCGCAGAGAGGGACGACATCAGACTCGGACCCACGAATGGCGTCGATTTCGGCGTCGTCGACATCGGCGACCGCTCGGTAGTTGTCGCAACCGACCCGATTTCCGTGCTCCCGGAACTCGGCTTCGAGCGGGCGGCGCGCTTCGCACTCGATGTCGTCCTCGCGGACGTTGCGGTTTCTGGACTCCCGCCGAGCCATCTCTCGATTGAGTTCACCCTGCCACCTGAAATGACCGACGAGGAGTTCGCCATCCTCTGGCGGGCTATCGACTGCGAGGCGAAGGACCTCGACATGGGAATCGTCGCGGGCCACACCGCCCGGTATGCGGGCTGTGAGTACCCGTGGATTGGCGGGGCGACTGCGCTCGCCGTCGGCAAGGAGGAAAAAATCGTTCGGCCCGACGGCGCACGGCCCGGCGATACACTCATTTTGACGACTGGCCCGGCGGTCGAGGCGGTCGGACTCCTGACGACGCTGTTCGGTGAGCAAATGGACCTCCCCCGAAAAACGATTGAAACAGCAAGAGAGCGATTCGCCGAAGCCCGGACCGTTCGTGACGCGCTCGCCGCAGCGGCCGCCGGTCCCGTGACGGCGATGCACGACGCGACCGAGGGCGGCGTGCAGGGTGCGCTCTGTGAGATGGCAGCAAGCGCGGGCGTTCGTCTCGATGTCGAACGCGAGTCGGTGCCGATGCGCCCCGGCGTCGAACCCGTCTGTGAATATCTCGATATCGACCCGTGGAAGGCGACGAGTTCCGGCACACTCCTCCTCGCGGTGGACCAAACAAGCGTCGAGGACGTTCTCGCGGTACTCAAAGCGCGCGAGACGACCGCGGCCGTCATCGGCAGCGTCACGGAAGGA
>DASSKS010000084.1:0-3704 GCA_035690245.1 Halococcus sp.
CTCTATGACTGCTACGGTCTCGGCGAACACGTCGCAGTCGGCGAGGAACTCTCGATTCCTGCGGCAGAACTCTGGAACCACATCGTTGAGGGGGCCTATCAAAACGGTGAACCCGGCGTCGTCTATCTCGAACGAGTGAACAAAGAACACTCCTTCGACATCGAAGAACACCCAGACCACGAGATATTAGCCACAAATCCCTGCGGTGAACAGCCGCTCGAAGAATATGAAGCGTGTAATCTCGGACATATCAATCTCTCGACGCTCGTTGCAAGGGATGCCCCCGACTGGCGGGTTTGGTCTGACGAGCACGACCACGACTCCCACGAGGCGGCGATAGAAGCCTACCTCGACGAGGCAATCGACTACGAGGAGTTCAACAATCGCATCGAACTCGGCACCCGATTCCTCGAAAACGTCGTCACGATGAGTGACTTCCCAGTGGCGGAAATCGAACAAAAAGTCCGCGAGATGCGCAAAATCGGGCTGGGCATCATGGGACTCGCCCAGTTGTACATCCAGTTGGGCGTGCGCTATGGCTCAGACGAGGGCAACGAAATTGCTCGTCAGTTGATGACCCACATCAACCACGGTTCGAAGCGCACGTCTCACGAACTTGCCGGAGAGCGCGGAAGCTTCGAGGACTGGGAGGATTCGAAATATGCGAATCCCACGGAATACCGTGAGTGGTTCGAAGCCCAAACCGGCAAGTCGGCCGACGACTGGGCCGAAGGATTCCCGATTCGTAATCACAACACCACCACCATCGCACCGACCGGAACCACCAGTATGGTCGGAAACACGACTGGTGGTTGTGAGCCGATCTATAACGTCGCCTACTACAAAAACGTCTCCGACGATGTGCAGGGCGAGGAGATGCTGGTGGAGTTCGACGACTACTTCCTCAGAGTGTTGGAGGCGAACGACATCGATGTCGAAGCAGTGAAAGAGGAAGCCCAAGAACAGATGGCGACCAACGAGTTCGATGGGGTCGAAGGGCTTTCGACTGTGCCGGATGCCATCGGTGAGTTGTTCGTCGTCACGTCTGACCTCTCGGGGAAAGACCACGCCGCGGTGCAGTGTGCGTGTCAGGCAGGAGTAGATTCGGCCATCAGCAAAACCTGTAATTTCCCGAATTCGGCCACCAAAGAGGACATGGACGAGGTCTACAGATATATCTACGACAACGGCGGCAAAGGCGTCACGGTCTATCGGGACGGAACGCGCTCGAAGCAGGTTCTGACGACTCGTGCGGAAAACGCCGAGTTCGCAGACGAAGACGAGGCCGCTACGGTCATCGCAGACCAAATCGAGAACGTGTTCGACGGCATCGAGGGCTTCCTCGACAACGAGGACGTACAAAGAGCACTCGATACTGACCTCCCACTCGAACCCGAACCAGTCTATGCCGAAAAACAGCCCCGGCCCGACGTGCTTCATGGTGTGACTCAACGGGTGGATACGGGCTACGGCAAACTCTACGTGAACATCAACGAAGACGAACAGGGCAGAGCCTTCGAGTTGTTCGCCAACATCGGCCATTCGGGAGGGTTTACCAACTCCTTCACCGAGGCGCTCGCAAAGGTCATCTCGACGGCGCTTCGCTCGGGTGTCGACCCCGAAGAAATCGTCGACGAACTAAACGGCACCCGAAGTCCGAAGGTCGCGTGGGACAAAGGCGAGCAGATTCAATCCATCCCCGACGCCATCGGTACCGCGATGCGTCGGTATCTCGATGGCGAAATCGAAAAGACCTACCCACAACAGCGCAACCTCGCAGAAATCGCAGACGAAGACGACACCGAACCGGAAGCCGAAAGCGGCGCGCGGCCCGCACGCGACCACCAGAAACTCATCGACAACGGCGAGAATCCAGAGTGTCCCTCGTGTGGTGCGCTCTCGCTGTATTACTCCGAAGGCTGTAAAACGTGTGAGTCGTGCGGTTGGTCCGAGTGTTGAACTAGCCGTATTATCCGTTTATCGTCTTCGAGACCCAGCCGGCAGACCCGTTGGGGAACGGACTCTGTTTGTTGTCTTTGGGCTGGAGGTCGCCGGTGCCGTCAACCGCGCGGACGACGACTTCGTGTTCGCCGCTCGGCGGTTCGTAGGTGTATTTCCACTGTCGCCATGCGTTTTTGGCGGATTTCACCTGCTTTCGCTTGCTGGTGCCGGCGGGCAGGGGTTTCGTGAGTTTCGCCCGGTGCCACGTCTCGCCGCCGTCGGTTGAGACCTCGACCCGTTTGATTCCCCGTGTTCCGGCGTAGGTGTGACCGCCGAGGAGAATCTTCCCGTTGTCGAGGTGATTGACGGCGTGGAGCTTTGCGACCGTGTTCACTGGTCCGGTGCCGACCCAGCCCTTTTTCTCCCAGAAGCCTTCTTCTGGCCCTTCGAGGACTTCGATTTCGTCTATCCACTTCACACTGATTTCGCCCCAGTGGCCCCCGATGACCGCTCGCACCGGGTGGCCGTGGTCCTGTGGGAGGGGACCGCCGTTTTTGCCGTAGGCCAGAAAGCCGTCTTTGAGAGTGCTGAGTTCGGTCTCCTCGTAGTAACCATCCACCGACCGGAGCATCACGAACTTCCCTTGTGGGTTCGCTTTATCGAGCAGCCGAGGCAGAGGAATGCCTGTCCAGAGGTCGTTGTCCATCAACTTCCCGTTGAGTGGGTCGCTGACACACCGGAGGGTCGCAAACCTGAACTCCCTGTCCTTCGAGACGAGTTCGTCGTAGCTGAGTTCGACTTCGTTCTCGACGGCCCCGGTAATCGAAAGCGACCAGTCGGCGGCGTTCACCGTTGGATTGATGTTCTGGATATCCACCTCGTAGAAGTTCTCGCCGCTGACCAGCCCTTCGAGACCCTCGATGTCGAACGAGCGTTTTTCAGCAGCAGTGAGATACCGCGCGACTGTCTCGGCATCCTTCCCGTCTCCGGCGGTCGGGCCGCTGTTTTTCCCGTCGGGCACGTTGCCCGTGGCGTCGCCGGCGGCGTTCGTGTCGCCAGTCGTGTCCACCGACGCCGCGGATTGGGTCGTCCTCGACCTGTCCCGCGTGCCGAGCAGGTAGCCCGCGATGCCGATACCGATTGCGCTCGCAAAACTCCCGAGGACTTCTCGCCGCCCGTGTGACACCGATGTATCGGTGGTGTCGCCCGCTCTCGCGGCGAACAGCGCGATAGCGACGACGGTTGCGCTTGCGACGCCAGCCCCGAGTGCGAGTACTGCTTCGCCGGTCAACACCGTGGCGGCGAGCCACACGAGGATACCGGTGAGACCCACGGAAGCGACCGTATTGTCGAATCGCCGGCCAATAGCGAGCGCGATGAACGTGAGGGCAGCAAATAACAGTGCTCCGAGAACGATTGCAAGCACCAGGTTCGCCTTCTGGCCGAGGTGGCTGATGCCGAAGCTTCGCCCGATGTCGGTGAGCGTGCCAATAGCGAACTGGAGCACAAAGCCCGGCGCGTTTCGGGTGACGAACGACGCAATCGGTGCGGCGACGAACGCTTGGGAGTATCCCGCAAGCGCATACGACCCCGCGATGCCCGCGATACCCGCGAGGATTGCGGTCACGAGCGCCGCGCCGAAAGACCGCTCTGACTCTCGTAGCATATCCCGTGGTAGGGGCGTCTATCGGATGAACCTTGGCCGGACTTTCACCCAAATCACCCGAGCACCGCTAGATGGACCATTCAATACCAGTTGTAAC
>DASSKS010000085.1:0-3358 GCA_035690245.1 Halococcus sp.
AACGTGTCGCTCGCGGTTGTAGGCAACGTGCTGTGATTGTCACGAGCGGGTGGTTCGGTGTCTCAGAAACCCATCTTTATGAGACACCTCAATTAGCACTAAATACCGCACCCAATATCGTACTAACCGTCAAGGCCAACAACAGCCATCAACCGAGCTGGTGACCGCCACTACAAAACCACCGTCCCACTCGCCTTCGTCGAAGGCTTCGACCTCGATGGCAAACGATTCGAATGGTCCGTCAAATCAGGCAACACATTCGAACTCCGTGTGGTCAACGATGCCGACTGAGACTAAAACCGAAACCGCCGTCGGCTACATCCGTCTCTCTCAAGACGGCAAATCGCTCGCTCGATGGAGTCGAATGAACTTCTCAACCAACCTCTGGCGGTTCGAGGACGAGTGCGCCGATCCCTGCGAACACCGCTAACACACCACCGACGAGAAACGTCATCCCCAGCCCGCGACGGTGATGAGCCACGCGGCAAGCACACCGCCGAGTACCCCGCCACCAACCTTGCCGAGGTAGACCAGCGCGTAGTTGGTTGAGGAGTTGACTTGGCCGTAGTAATCGCCGACGATCTGGGGACGATAGCGGGCGGAGCCGTCTGATCCGTCACTTGGAATGCCTAATGATGTCGTCGCGCATCTTCTCAGAGAGCGAGGCAACCGGCTCCCTATCTCGTGGTTCACCATCATTTCCTTGATCATCGCCATCGAGAGACCGAGTACGGACGGGTTGATGTCGACGGTCAACGATTCAATGACGTTCTGTTCTCTGAGTTTCCTGAGCCGGTAGTGGACCGTCGATTTCGATAGGGCGAGACCGACTGTCAACTCCCCCAAACTCATATCGAAGTCGGTCTCGATTCGCTCCAGCAACGCAACATCGTGTTCATCGAGATCGGGAGTATGCTGGCTCCGTTCATCAGTCATGCAGTCGTCATGTACGGAATGTAGTTGAACATACCGGCTTATGGAGAACTGTGTTCATTTTGAGGGTAGAAATGGCGATGAAATTTACACGATTTTCATCCGTTCATGACGTGGCGTATCACGACGACGAATCGGTGTGAAAGGCGACTCAGGTGTCCATTGCATCGTCGGACACTGCGAGCGCCTCGTCGAGCGCGGCGGTCGCCGCGTCGATTTCGTCCTCCGTGATGGTGAGCGGCGGCGCGACGATCAGCGTGTTGATCATGCTCGCCACGTACGTACCCTCATTGTAGGCGGCGGCAGCCACCTCGTCGACCACCGTCGAACCTCTGCCCACCTTGTCCACTCGTTCACCGAAAGGCACCCGTTTGTCGGGGTGTTTCGTAAGTTCCAGACCACGGAACAGGCCGACGCCCCGGACGTCGCCCACGCTCGGATGCTCGTTCGCCAACCCTTCGAGTCGATTCTCGAGATACATTCCGATGTCTGCCGCGCGCTCGATGAGGTTCTCCCCCTCGTAGGTCTCGATAGCCGCGAGACCGGCAGCACATGCCACGGGGTGGCCGGCGTAGGTGTGTCCGTGTGTGAACATGGTGTCCTCAAAGTGGGCGGCGATCTCGTCGGTGACAATGGTGGCTCCTAGCGGCTGATAGGCTCCAGTGAGTCCCTTCGCCATCGTCATGATATCGGGCGTCACGCCGAAGACGTCCGAGCCGAACCACTCGCCGGTTCGCCCAAACCCGCTCATTACTTCGTCACAAATTAACAACGCATCGTGGTCGTGGGCGATTTCCTTGAGTCGGGGGAGATACTTGTCGGGCGGCACGAGGATGCCGTTCGAGCCGACGATCGGTTCGACCAGCACGGCGGCCACGGTATCGCCTTCGAGGGCAAGCATCTCGTCGATGTAGTCGAGACTCTCCATCGGATCGAGCGTCGAGCCATAGGCGTATGGATCGGGAGCCTTGATGGTACCCGGAATGCCGGGTTCCGCCGCGAGGCGGCGCGGGTCGCCCGTGACGCTGATCGAACCGTAGGTCGCACCGTGATACGACCGGTACCGCGAGAGGACCTTCTGCTTGCCCGTGTAGAAGCGCGCGATCTTGATCGCCGCCTCGTTCGCCTCGGTGCCACTGGTCGAGAAGAACGTTTTCGTGAGGTCGCCTGGCGTGACTTCGGCGAGTTTCTCTCCCAACTGTGCACGTGCGTCAGTGGTGTAACTCGGCGCGGCGTATTCGACGTTCGAGACCTGTTCGGCGATAGCGTTCTCGACGCGTTCGGCCGAGTGTCCGAGGTTCGAACACATCAGCTGTCCTGAGAAATCCACGAACTCGTTTCCCGCGGCGTTGGTGAACCGCGCACCGTCCGTACTCACCACCTGTGTCGGCTCCACCTCGCTCTGGTACGACCACGTGCCGAAGACGTACTCACTGTCCATCCGTTCGATACGATTCAGTTCCTCATCATCGTGTTCTCCGTTGGTTTTCCTGTCGGATGACGTCATCCTCTCACCCCTTCGTCCATTCAGCTCATTAATCTTCGTCTCATCGCGCCTTTTCGGAATCACATTCGTTATTCTCCTATTTTACAGAAAAAATAGGATGAATAGCGATATTCAATGAATTTGCTCCGAACAATCCCAAACAGTTATGAATCCGGATCCGGGTTGTGAACATATGGGAGACACAGAACCCGTCTCGGAAGGCCGAACGGTCGAGAACTACATTGGCGGCGAGTGGACTGACATCAACGGAACGGGGACACAAGAGATCGTGGACACTGCGACAGGCGAGACGGTCGCCCACACCGATTTCAGCACGCCCGAAGCCGTCGATGACGCCGTCGAGACCGCACTCGATGCATTCGATGACTGGCACCGAAGCCCCGTCGAGAACAGAATTCAGCCTCTGTTCCGGTTGAAAGCCCTGCTGGAGGAGCATCAGGAACCGATGGCCGAGGTATTAGTTGAGGAACATGGCAAAACCAAAAAGGAGGCGATGGGCGAGATCCGTCGCGGCATCGAAAATGTCGAAGTCGCGTGTGGCATCCCGACGATGATGCAGGCGGGTCACCTCCCGAACGCCGCGCCCGAAATCGACGAGACTGCGGTGCGCAAGCCGTTGGGAGTGTTCGCCACGATCACGCCGTTCAATTTCCCCGCGATGATTCCGCTGTGGTTTCTGCCGTATGCCGTCGCAACAGGGAACACGTTCGTGCTTAAACCCAGCGAGAAGACGCCGCTCACCGCAAAATACATTTTTGATCTCCTCGATGAGGCGGGCTTTCCCGATGGCGTTGTCAACCTCGTCAACGGGAGCGTCGATACCGTCACCGCGATACTCGAACACGACGATGTCGAGGGTGTTTCATTCGTAGGTTCGACGCCGGTGGCAAAACACATCTACGAGACCGCCGCCGCGAA
>DASSKS010000086.1:0-2476 GCA_035690245.1 Halococcus sp.
CCATCGAACACGGTCAAGAGGTCGAGTCGGCCAGCGTTCCCGAGTGCGATCAACACGGTTGCATCGACGTAAATTTGCGTCACAGTTCGCGTGCGGTGTCTGCATCGCGGTCTATGTCTTCAGGCGAAAGTTGCGTGGTGAGATTTCGGTCACGAGCGATTTCGAACCACTCGCCGAGCGAAACTCCAGCTATTCGCGCGGCCTGATTCACCGACACCTCGCCGGTTTGATAGCGTTCAACAGCGATTCGGACGCGAAGGTCGGAGAGACCCTCCCGGAGTGCCTTGCGAATCGTGGTACTTCGGTCCTCGTCCAGCAGTTCGGCGACTTCCTCTAACGCTTCGCGCTCCTCGTCCGGTATTCGTGCGCTTATCGACGCCATGTATACGCTGTGTTACGCTGTATTAGCTTATGAGTCTGTGGGTCGTCGCAGCAGATAGCAGAAGACGATGCCTCGATGAATCGCTGGCTCCTCTGAAACGAACGAATCATGGTCTATCGCGTCGCGTTTCGCGTTCGCGCCGACGACTGATTCGGCAGCCTATTATATTATCAACGGTCAATTGACACCGATGGTCGGCGTAGGCTTCATCGTAATCGTCCTAGTTGCTGCGGTTGCGAGTCTTTTCATGGCGTGGACAATCGGGGCAGGGTCTTCTGGTTCGACGCCGTTTGCGCCGGCGGTCGGTGCGAACGCGATTTCGGTGATGCGCGCGGGTCTCGTTGTTGGAATCCTCGGCTTTGCCGGCGCGGTGTTACAGGGCGCGTCGGTCGCCGGTGCGGTCGGGACGGGGCTGATACGGGGACCGGTGACGCTTACCGCACTCGCGGCGGCGGTCGGACTCACCGTCGCGGCGATTCTCGTCTCCATTGGAATTTATACAGGGTATCCCATCCCGACAGGATTCACCGCGACCGGAGCGATAATCGGTGTCGGGCTGTCGCTCGGTGGGCTGCCTGCATGGGATAAATACACGCAAATCGCTTCCTTGTGGATACTCGTACCGCCAGTTGGCGGGGGGATAGCCTACGTGCTCGCCCGGCTGTTGCGCGACGAGCGCATCCCCGAACGACGAACTATTCCGATTTTGGGTGGTGTTATCGGAGCTATCTTCGCAAATATGACATTTGTGTTCCTCGGTGGAGAGTCGATCTCGACGAGCGTTGCGGCCAGCGTCTCCGGATTCTCGCTGGCCGGTGTCGGTCTCGTCCGGGTCGCCATCACGCTCGCATTCGCGCTCGTCGTTGCGCTCGTGCTCCGGCGGGACATGGCCGGTGACGAACGCAGCGGGCAATATCATTTCTTGCTCGTCCTTGGGGGACTGGTCGCGTTCTCGGCGGGCGCGAGTCAGGTCGGTCTCGCTATTGGTCCACTTATTCCGTTGCTCGACAGGCTCCCGATAACGTTACTTGCACTGCTCGTCGGTGGTGGTCTCGGGCTGCTCATTGGTTCGTGGACGGGTGCACCCCGGATGATAAAGGCACTCTCACAAGATTATTCCTCGCTCGGGCCTCGGCGGTCGATTGCCGCGTTGATTCCCTCCTTTGCCATCGCCCAGATCGCGGTGTTTTTCGCCATCCCCATCTCCTTTAACGAAATCATCGTGAGCGCCATCATCGGCAGCGGGTTTGCCGGTGGTGCGAGCGCGGTGAGTCGGGGGAAGATGGGCTATACGGCCTTTGCGTGGGTGGTCACGCTCGTGCTCGCAATCGGTCTCAGCTACGGGGCGTACGCGGTCATCGAGAGCATCTTCCTCTGAATACGGGTCACTCGGTCTCAGACTCGATTTCGTCGGTGTACTGCACCTCATCCGTATGGCCCCCGCGTCGGCTGAAGAACACTTCGCGCACCGAGAGTTCGCGGACTTCTGGAATGCGCCGGTCTTCGATTTGGGCGTAGTTCACGAGCGCGACCAGAAAGACGCCGCCGATGGTGTTGCCACAGAGTACGGGCAGCCAGAACTCATAGAAGACGTGAAACAGCCCGCCGCCGGCATAAAACACGTAGTAAAAGGCATCGCACGCCGTCGTGACGACGTGGTAGAGTCCGGTCGCAGAGATGGTAAAAAAGGCGAGGTAGATGAGGAAAAATCGGGCGATGGTGTCGCGCGAGGCGTGGTCGAGCCAGACGATACCGCCGACGATCCAGCCCGCAAAGACCGCCTTCCAGAACACGTCCCACCACCCGTACGAGAGACCGTGGCTTGCGAACTCGGCACCGGCATGCTCTGCCGCCGGCGAGAGGACGTGGGCGTGAGCGACGACGAACGCGCCGAGACCGGCCCCGATGATGTTTCCA
Source organism: Halococcus sp. (assembly GCA_035690245.1). Lineage (GTDB taxonomy): Archaea > Halobacteriota > Halobacteria > Halobacteriales > Halococcaceae > Halococcus. The sequence continues at coordinate 2,300 of DASSKS010000086.1, forward strand.
AGCAACACGAGACCCCAGACACGAAACAAGAGGGGAAGACTAGCGAGACGCGCCAACACCAGCGCTACTGGTGGGAGGGTGTTTTCGGTGTAGAGTTGATAGCGTCCGAGGATGATGTAGATGAATCCAATCGGATAGAGTAGCGCACCGAGTACCTCGTTTTCGGGAAAATATTCA
>DASSKS010000087.1:0-4424 GCA_035690245.1 Halococcus sp.
TCGTTCAATCGCCGTTTGAGCCGCTTCGCCGCCTCGCCCGCCGCCTGCGCGAACTCCTCACCTTCACCGGCGAAGATGATTCCGCGCGAGGAGTTCACGAGACCAGTATCAGCAACCAGTCCGTACTCCACTGCGGCTTCGATATCCCCGCCCTGTGCGCCAACGCCGGGCACCAAAAACGGCAGGTCGGGGACGAGTTCGCGCACTCGTTTCAGTTCATCGGGCGCTGTCGCACCCACGACCAGCCCGACGTTTCCGTGCTCGTTCCATTCGTCCGCGAGGCTGGCGACGCGCTCGTAGAGCCGTTCCCCAGAAGCGAGTTCTGTGTTCTGCAAATCCGCGCCGCCGGGGTTCGAGGTTCGACAAAGAATGAATATTCCCTTTTCGTCTCGTGAGAGAAACGGCGAGAGCGAGTCCCGGCCGAGATAGGGATTCACCGTGATAGCATCGACTGCGTGCCCGCCGGCACGACCATCGAGCAGGTTTGCGTACTGGCGGGCGGTGTTTCCGATGTCGCCGCGTTTCGCATCGAGCAGCACAGGAACGTCCTTGCCGTGGGCGTAGGCGACCGTTTCGCGGAGTGCGCGCCACCCCTCTGCATCCTCGTAGAAGGCGGCGTTCGGCTTATAGCAGGCGGTGTGTTCGTGGGTCGCATCGATGATTCGACGGTTGAACGCCCAGCGTGGAAGGTCGTACTCGTTGAGGTGTGCTGGCAGTCTGTCTGGGTCGGGGTCCAGTCCCACCGAAAGAACGCTGTCGGTCGTGTCGATGCGCGCCGCGAGACGTTCGAAGAAAGTCATGTGCTTTCGAGTCGTCCGGGATGCCTACTGCTTTCGGATTCGTCTCGCCAGACTGATGTCCGAGGAGCGCTATACGGGTACTATGCCCATCTCGGCGGTCGCCTTCGACCTCGACTATACCCTCACAGTCCCAGAGCGCGACCGTCAGACGCTGCTCGATGAGGCCACTACCGCAGTCGGCGCGCCTCGGTTCTCGCGCGAAGACTACTTAGACGCCCATCGGCGCAACCTCACGAGCGAGACCCGCGAACCGATTTTCGCAGACCTCCTTGGCGAGGAAAGCGACATCTCGCCCGCTGCGCTCACGGATGCCTACCGCGAAACGGTCGAGAACGCGCTCGTGCCGGTCGCCGGAACCGAGACACTCATCGGGAAACTCCGCGAAACCTACCGCGTTGGATTGCTCACCGACGGGCCGGTGCGCGCCCAACGAGCGAAACTCGACGCGCTCGGCTGGACTGGACTGTTCGATGCGGTCGTCATCACCGGCGCGCTCGTGGCCGGCAAACCCGACAAACGTGCGTTTCAGACGCTTCTCGACGCGCTTTCTGCCTCCCCCGAGGAGACGGTCTACGTCGGCGACCACCCGGAGGCAGACATTGAAGGCGCACACGCCGCCGGATTGCACACCGTCCAAGTGATAGACGGCGACCCAGTACAGGAAGCCGACGTGACGATAGAACGCGGCGCGCTCTCCTCTCGCCTCCCCGAACTCATCGAAACGCTCGACTCTCACTGAGTTCATCGAGTGCGCGCTCTGTCGCCTCGCGCACCTCGACATCCCGGCGACGGGCATAGAGCACCGCCGCGGTCTCGATGGTGATTGCAGAGGAGTGCTGGAGGCGGTTGATTTCGGCGACGGCTTCGCGTTTTTCGACGCCGTTTGCGACGAGCGCACCGAGGACCTGCTCGAACGTCGAGCGTTGCTGGAGGAGTTCCTCCCCGGGAACGAATCCCTCAGGAATCGCCACATCCTCGGGGTCGAACGTCGGCACCAGCGTTCCATCCGTCCGACGAAGAAGTCCTTCGCTAACGGCGACATCAGCTAGTCGAGTCGCTTGGTCGGGCGAGAACCAATCCCTGTCGAGCGAGAGCGCGACCACGAACTCGCTCTCTGCCAGTCGCTCTGCACCCCGGCCCTGAAACGGCGCGGCGACGGCGCTCCGAAGGCTCACATCCAACCCGCCACGGCGATGACCCTAAACCCACCGATAGACCGGCATCGAGCAACGAAGGGAACCCGACAGTATCAAGTAGCGCGCTCGCTCTCGATTATGCATGAAAGACCAAGGACGCTCGGTCAGAAAGCGCACTGGCGGGCGACGACGCCCGATTCGGGGCAAGCGAAAACACGAACTCGGCCACGAGGCGACCGAAACCCAGGTCGGCAACCCAGTGTTGAAGACCGTCGCTGCGCGCGGAAACACCACGAAAATCCGCGCAATTTCGACCGACCACGCGAGCGTCGCGGTTGACGGCGAAACCAAAAATGCGGATATCGAAGGCGTTACAGAGAATTCCGCGAACCCGAACTACGTCCGTCGGAACATCATCACGAAAGGCGCGCTCATCGAAACCAGCGAGGGCACAGCCAGAGTGACCTCCCGGCCCGGACAGGACGGACAGGTCAACGCGGTTCTCGAAGAATAGTATCGGATTCGTCCTTCGATAGGGTACCGATTCGTTAATGCCCTCAGTCACTGCTCTACTATCAGTATGAATCAATTCATTTTGGTGGCTGTGGCGCGCGGGAGCGCACGAAGCGCGCGACTCGTGCGAGGTCTGCGCGAGTGAAACGAGTGCAGGCTCGCCAGAGCTTCGCTCTGACGGTGGATGACTGAGCGAACGCAGTGAGCGAAGGAATCGGCTGGGGAGGGTGTGGCCTGCGGTTCTCCTTTACGTCGTGATTCGTTTTAATACTGTACTCACGGCGAAAAATACGTTTTACTTGACTACTACAATTATGAAAGATTGAGGATTTGCGTCATCGAGAACCGAAGTTTGTTTCGATGCTGCCACCAGATGCGATAGCAGACCGCCCAACCAGAGCCGAAAGCGGGCTGAAATCAGGACATTCCGTTCACTGACAGGATTTGTTCGCTTTCCCCGCGTTACAACTGATGGGTGGAACGCATCCGATACTCGCACTCGGTCGGGGAGGGGTCGCTTTCAATGTCGTGTCCGTATTCGACTGCGTGTTCGATGGCGAGGCGGGAGAGCGTTTCGCGGCCGTGGTCTTCGAGACTGGCAGACCACTCACAGTCGAGACAGTAGTTGTGCTCAACAGAGGGCATCGTCTGCTATGGCTTCGTCCTCGGCTTACTTATCGTTTACTGGGACAGCCATTGCGATGAGTCCAGTGGAGAAATCCGGCAGTGATGGACGTTACCGCAGACGCCGCAAACACCAGCGAACTCCAAGATATCGTCACGCAGTTGCCACAGGGAGAGGGCTACGGCGACCTGCTCTCGCTCGTGGGCAACACCGAATACTACGACTGAGCGCGAACTCGTCGCCCGAAAAAACGTAGTGCCAACGTTTTTGCCGTCGCCACGTGACCGGACGGGTATGGATTACGGAGAATATGAGGGAGGTCGGGAGTTCCTCGCGCGACTCGAATACGAGACGACTACTGCCCTCGACCGCTGGCCACGGTAATGCGACCGGAAGACGAGCGCTATTTCGAGCACATCGAATCGGGGTTGGACGAGGCGTTCGCGGTCGCCGAGGAGGCACGCAAGCGAGGCGGGGACCCGACGCCCGAAATCGAGATTCCGGTCGCAAAGGACATGGCAGACCGGGTAGAGAACATTCTGGGCATCGAGGGCGTCGCCGCGCGCGTGCGCGAACTCGAAGGCGAGATGAGTCGGGAAGAAGCCGCCCTCGAACTCGCAGCGGACTTCGCTGAAGGACGGGTCGGCGAGTACGAAACTCGCGCGGGAACCATCGAGGGGGCGGTCAGGACGGCAGTTGCCCTCCTGACGGAGGGTGTCGTCGCCGCGCCCATCGAGGGCATCGACCGGGTAGAGCTAGCAGAAAACCCCGATGGCACGGAGTTCGTGCGGGTTTTCTATGCCGGGCCGATCCGGTCTGCGGGCGGGACGGCACAGGCACTCTCGGTGCTCGTCGCCGATTACACACGCGCGCTCCTCGGACTCGCCGAATACCAACCCCGCGAGGAGGAAATCGAACGCTACGCGGAGGAAGTAGACCTCTACGATTCCGAAACGGGGCTTCAGTACTCTCCGAAAGACAAAGAGACGAAATTCATCGCGCGACACTCGCCGGTGATGCTCGACGGCGAGGCCACCGGACAGGAGGAAGTCTCGGGATTTCGTGACTTAGAGCGCGTCGGCACGAACAACCCTCGGGGTGGAATGTGTCTCGTGCTCGCCGAAGGCATCGCCCAGAAAGCTCCGAAAATCAAGCGCTACACCAAAGAACTCGACGAAATCGACTGGCCATGGCTCGATGACCTGATTGCCGGCACTGTCGCTCCCGACGATACTGATGAAAACGACGCAGAAGACCAATCCGAGGAGGACGAGGCTTCCGTTTCGGTGGACGAAGACGACCCAGAACCCGATGGGCCGCTCCGTCCAGAACCAGCAACGAAGTTTCTGC
>DASSKS010000088.1:0-2492 GCA_035690245.1 Halococcus sp.
CACTCTATCCCGTCGTGGCTTAAATCCTTGTTCCTTCTCGCGCCGTGGAGTGCAGACCATCTCGACCACCCTATAGATGAGAACGGATTTCAGCACTCGCCGCGTGGGTACCCCGATGACTGACCCGATTCACCACGACCGTATCCTCTTGCCAACGGACGGAAGCGACTGCGCGAAGGAGGCGATGAGACACGCAATCGATATTGCCCGTCGATACGACGCTGCGCTTTACGTCATTCATGTCGTCAATACAGGAGTGGCTGCCTCCGGCATGGACATCTTTTCAGCGTACAACGCTGGACAACTCTTCGATGAATTAGAAGACGCCGGACGGGAGATCGTGGATGCCGCCGTCGAAGAAGCACAGAGCGAAGGAATCGAATCCGTTGAGGGAGCCGTACTCGATGGCGCACCGGATGCAGAAATCCTCAAGTATATCGACGACCACGATATCGATCTCGTGGTCATGGGAACTCACGGCCGGCGGGGCCTGAGCCGTGCCCTCCTCGGAAGCGTGACTGAGAAAGTCGTCCGCCTCGCTCCCGTTCCTGTGTTCACAATTCATACAAGCGACACAGAAAAACCGTGACGAGTACCCGAACGGTTCCAATTACAGTCTGAATCGCTCGACGGTCGAATACTCCGGCCCATCATCCTCGAGAACGCTCTCGGTTAGTCTAATTTCTTCAATCCGAAGCGTTCCGAGAGTTGGGTCTGTTTCGCGTAACACGTGCTGGACTTGCTCTTTGCCGCCAGCGTGGTCCATCCGCGCGACTGTGGCATGGGGCGTGAATTCGTGGTCTTCGGGGTCGAACCCCATCTCGACCGTTCGCTCCTCGATTTCCTCGTACAGTCGCGTCAGTTCGATTCCTCCTTCGCGGACGCCGACCCAGAGCACGCGGATGTACTCCTCGCTCGGAAACGCACCGAGACTGCCGAACTCCGCAGTGAAGGGACCGACACTCGAATCATCGACCGCTTCCTCCATCGTTTCGACGAGCTTTGGAACGCGCTCCTCCTCGACATCGCCGAGGAACTTCAGCGTGATGTGGACGTTTTCAGGGGTAGTGAGCCTGACACCGCTCGCGTCGGCAAAGCGCTCTTGCACACTGGCGATTTCTTCGGTAAGTCCATCGAGGTCAACACTGACGAACAGTCGCATACGGGGATATGGCGGTCGTAGCCCTTAATCACGGTCATCACATAGGGGAGTTATGACCGACGAGTCTGACAACGAACGCGGACGGAACCATCCGTTTTCGGAAGGCGAGGGGTTTTCGGACCCCGAAGGGTTCGACCTCGACCCGCCGGAACTCGCGGTTGACCCAAGCGAGGTTGACCCAGTGGATTCGCGCGTTCTGACTGACCTGCTCGACGAGCGCCAACTCGGTACTGACAGTGTCGATGTCGAGGCACTCATCGACGTGGGGCTGAGCTACATCCAGATCAACAGGTACGAACAGGCCACAGAAACCTTCGAGCGCGCCGCACGATTCGCCGAGGACGAGCGCATCGAACAGGAGGCGTGGGTGAACAAGGGCGCAGCCCACGCCGAACTCGAAGAATACGACGCAGCCATCGGGGCCTACCGCGAAGCGCTCTCGATAGACGCAGACCCAGAACACACCGCGAGCGCCGAGACGAATCTGGCCTACGCGCTCTGGGAGAACGGACAGACCGAACTGGCCTTAGACCACGCAGAGCGCGCCGTCGAACGCGATCACCGCTTCGCGCAGGCGTGGTACAATCGGGGTTTTTTCCTGCTCGAACGCGGGCTTGCGAGCGAAGCGCTCAACAACTTCGACAACGCGCTCAGGCTTGGGTTCAGAAATGCAGAAGTGTTAGAAGAAAAGGCGCGTGCGCTCGAAGAAGTAGGAGAAGACGAGCGCGCAGAAGAACTCGCAGATGAGGCCAGAGAACTCCGCGAGCAGGCAGAGGAGGAATTCGTCCGTGCTCGTCAACGAACGTAACACCCCCGAAGGGCGACTCGTCTCGGTCTGTGATGAGAACGTCCTCGGCGAGACCTTCGAAAACAACGGAGTACCGTTCGAGGTCACAACGGAGTTCTACGACGGCGAGCGCGCCGACGAAGAACAGGTCATAGCGAGCCTTGCGCGCGCCCGCGTTGCGAACATCGTCGGCTCTCAATCCGTTTCACTCGCTATCGAACACGGCTTCATCGAGGAGGCGAACGTCCTCGACCTCGGCGGCACCACTCACGCCCAGTTGTTGCGACTCGGCTAATCGGATTATTCATCGACGAGCTGTCCGAATTCCTCGATTGGCACGCCCTCCATCGTGTTCATGTCGAGTCCGTGGCGTTCTGCGGCCAGTGAGACCTCGAAGACCGCATTGCGGTCTGGGGCGCAGAAGACGACGAGGAAGTCATACCGGCCGAGCAGCGCGTAGGTTTCCTGAAGTTCGGCGTCGATTTCTGCCAGTTCGAGGTTGATGTCGCCCCAGAGCGAGGCGAGTTCGTGGAGGTCTTGGAA
>DASSKS010000089.1:0-6272 GCA_035690245.1 Halococcus sp.
GAGAATCCGCTCGCGCAGCGGGCGGTCGTTGGTGCAGACGAACTCGCAGGTCTGGGCGAGTTCAACGCAGGCGTCGTCCGCGTGTGGTTCGTCGTGCTCGATAACTCGACAGCGTTCTGCTAAATCCCGCCCGACGCTCGCTGCGGTGGCCTCTTTCCCGTTGCCGCCTGCGAGACTGTCGAGTTCGCGGAGGACTGCCTGCGGGACGAGTAATTCAGGATTCGATACTAATCTACTGAGTTCATCGAACACTCGCACGTTGCATTCGACGGGCATCATCAGCGCGTTCGCGTCCATGAGCACCCTCATCCCGTGAGCGTCCCGATACCGATGAGCCGCCAGCGCGCGCCGACACGGCGGTTGATCGCGATCTTTGCACCTTCGGCCGCACACACCGGCCGCTTGAGCGCGACCTCACACTCGCCGTCGCGCGCGCTCGTTACTGACCCCACAGTGGTGGCAGTACCCACGGTGAGCATCAGCGGTTCGCCGGTCGAAATGGATTCGATGTTCTCGCCCTCACCGACGATACGCTCAAGCAACGAGACACCCATCGTGAACGCCTCTCTGGTGGGCGGCAGCGATTCGGGGGGACCGGCGACCTGTCCCGCCAATCCGTCGCTTTTCGTCAGACTCGGGTCCAATCCCGTGCCAACCCCGAGAAGGCCACCGGGCGTTGCGGTTTCGACCGATTCGCCGCCGGCCTGGAGCGAGCGGACATCTGTCGTAATGGGCTGCCACTCGGTTCGGCCTTCGGCTTCGACCTCGCGGCCCGGTCTGATTTCGAGTTCTTCGCCCGCGGAGAGTTGGCCCGTGACGAGACTCCCGCCCAGTACGCCACCCACCAACTCGTCGGCCCGCGTTCCCGGTCGATTGATGTCGAAACTCCGCGCGACGTGCATCCGGGCGTCCGATTCCGGGTCGCGTTCGGGCGTCGGAATTTCTTCCTCGATGGCCTGCATCAACAGGTCCATGTTGACCTCTTGGCCCGCACTGATGGGAACGACAGGAGCGTCCTCGGCCACAGTACCCGAAACGAACTCCCTGATTTCCTCGTAGTTCTCCCGCGCGCGCTGGTTGTCCACGAGGTCGATTTTGTTCTGGGCGATGACGATATTACTGATACCAATCGAATCGAGCGCCATCAGATGCTCTTGGGTCTGGGCTTGGGGAACCGTCTCCGTGGCGCTCACTACCAGTACTGCGCCGTCCATGAGCGATGCGCCAGAAAGCATCGTCGCCATTAGCGTCTCGTGGCCCGGTGCGTCCACGAACGACACCGTACGAAGAGGTTCGCTCTCGCTGCCGTCGGGGCACTCCTCCGAAACGGTGTAGCGCTCTGGCGCGTCGAGTCCGGGACACTCCCGGAAGGTCGCATCGGCGTAGCCAAGCCGAATGGAGATGCCGCGTTTCATCTCCTCTGAGTGCTGGTCGGTCCACGCCCCACTGAGTGCCTCGACCAGCGTGGTCTTGCCGTGGTCGACGTGGCCGACCAGCCCGATGTTCACCTCCGGTTGTTGGTGGTTCCGTGTCATCTCGAAAGTAATAGGGTAGCTAGGCACCGAACCATTCATAAACTTGCTGTTCTGTGCGCTCCCGGTACGTCGAGAGACTGCCACCCGCCACAGCACGACGTTCGTCCGTTTTGACCGGGGAAACGGTTATGTTTCGAGCTTCGAAACCATGATTTATGCCCGAGGTCCCTGACCGCGAACAGGTGTTTGGTGTACTCAAACGCCTTTTGCGTGCGCTGTTTTCCATCGGAATCGTCGTCGTGTTCGTCTTGATTGCGCTCGCTATCGCGGTTTACGTCTTCGACCCGCTCCTGTTTCAGGCCGCAGCCGATTCGCCACAGAACGTCTTTGCCGACGACGCAGCAGTCTTCGAGTCCACGACCACTGCCCTCGGGTGTGCGGAGAACACAACGGGCAATGCGTCCGTCGATGGCTATCAACTCCTCGGTGCGCGCCACCTCGTAATCACGGGAAACGTGACGCTGCCGGACGCCTCCTATGTGCTCACGGAGCCGACCATCACCGAACGCGCTCCCGATACGTATGTCCTTGCAGTCGAGAGCCATCCGACAAACAATCAAAAACAGGGCTGTCAGGGGCTTGCGCGCTACACCGCGAAAATCCAAATTCCCTATGGGACGAATAGTTATGAACTCGTCGTCAGACACGGCGACAACCGGACGCTTCGCATCATTGCGCGCTCGTGAGTCGTGGAAAAGACGGCGGGCGGGGTGATTGGGAGCCAGCGCCGCACAGGTCCGAGCACCGACAACAGGAGCGATGTCGTGCTCGGTAGTATTCATCGGTGTCGAGCGGTGATAGCCCCACTGCTTGGGGATGCAAGCCGTATGTCTCGCCCGCGCTACAAAACTGTATTTCAGGCAAACGCTTAGTCGGTCGAAACCATCTATCGGGTATGAGCGAACGAACGATTTTCGACTGTGAGGACTGCCTCGCACCGGCAGAGGCGTTCTCGGTGGTCGCAAACGACTCCCGACTGGCGATTCTCGAAGCGCTCTGGCGTGCGCCCCAGAGTCCAGTAAGTTTTTCTGAGCTTCGTCAGCAAGTCGGGATGAAAGACAGCGCACAGTTCAACTATCATTTAGGGCGACTCACGGGCCAGTTCGTGCGCAAAGTCGAGGGTGGGTACGAATTCCGTCACGCTGGCGAGAAGGTCGTCCGCGCCGTCCTCGAAGGCTCGTTCAACGAGAATCCAGAGTTAGCACCGTTCGACATCGAAGCCGAGTGTGTCGCCTGCACCGGGCCACTACAGGCACACTACACAGACGAACGCCTCACCATCGAATGCTCTCGGTGTGGGAAACGCCACGGGCGCTATCCGTTCCCGCCGGGCGGACTCAACGACCGAACGCGGATGGAGGTCGTCGCAGCGTTCGACCAGCGGGTGCGTCACCTCCACTGTCTAGCCGCCGATGGCGTCTGTCCCGAGTGTGGTGGGCGAATGAGTACCGAACTCACCCGTGATGAGTGGCTCGGGACCGACCTCTGTGTCATCCATCGATGCGCGCAGTGTCGCCATGCGCTTCGTTCGACTGTCGGATTGAGCTTACTCGACCACTCGGACGTGGTCGCCTTTCACCGCGAGCACGGCGTGAGCCTGTGTGAAACCCCATACTGGGAGTTCGCGTGGTGTGTCGACGACGAATATACATCTATTCGCTCGACGGAACCGTGGGAAATCGAGGTGACGATTCCGCTCGGTGGCGAACGACTCTCTCTCACGCTCGACGGCGACCTCACGGTCACCGGCATCGAACGGACAGCGCACGAACACCGAAGCGAAACAGCGGGCGAAACTCGGTCGCAGAAGACGCTCTCGCAGAACTAGCCGACAAACGTCCATCACGGGTCAAGGACGGCGATGAATGGTCACGGAACCAGTGTGAGCGTCCAATAAAAACCCTACAGTTGATATGTTCTCTCGGTTTCCGGTGTAATTTGGGTGGGAGTTTGGCCAACAGTTATAATAGTGGTGGCCGTTGCTTGGATACGGCGTGCCACAGCGCCGAAAAAACATGAGCGACGAACAAAACGACACTGAACCCGAAACCGAGCGTTCGCTCGGAATGGTAGAGCGCGTGAACGACCACCTCGAATCGCGGCGGGGATTCCTCTCGAACACCGCGAAGGTCGGGGCCGGAGCAATCGCCCTCGGTGCGGCCGGCACCGGCACCGTGGCCGCCGAGGGAACTGACTACAGCGATTCTGACTACGAGGACAAGAATGCGCTCGGCTACGGCGCGCTTTCCGATGTCGAGATCGTCAGATTCGCGCTGATGCTCGAACGCCTCGAAGCCACCTTCTACACCGAGGCAGTCGGCGACGAACCGATTGCCGAGATGGGCACCGCAGGCGATGCTGAAGGCGCTCGGTTGGGCGAACACGATGTCGAGCGCTCTGACATCGCAGCCCAGTTGGCAAACCCGTCGATGCGCTACTCGACGTTCCAGCGAATCAAACAGGTCCGCGACCACGAACAGGCCCACGTCAAAGCGCTCGAAGGCGTCCTTTCCGCCGTCGGCAGCGACCCGAGCTTCGCCAGCACGCTCGAATTCGAGTTCCCCTACGAGACGGTCGAGGACTTCTACACCCTCGCATACGTCTTCGAGGACACCGGTGCTGCGGCCTACACCTCCGCTGCGCCGGTCATCGACACCGAGAAGTACCTCGCGCCAGCAGCCCAAATCCTCGCTGTCGAGGCCCGCCACGCGAGTTACTTCCGTACGCTCGCCAATCCGCTTCCCGCTGGCACGGGCGCGCGGAATCCGTTCCCGGAGGCCTTCCAGGACACGATGAGCGTGGCCGAGGTCGTCCAAGCGGTCCTGCCCTTCGTCAAGGGCGTCGACGAGGTCTCCCAAGTCCTCGCGTTGGTGACGACGGACTAATACGAACGGCTGTAGAGCACACCTCTTTTTTGAAAATCGACAGTCCATACTGTTCGTGTGACAACCGGCTGGTTCAAGGGGGAGGTTTGAGTATCGCCAGCCCAATCGAGGTGTATGGCCATCGACCCAGCGCAGGTCACGACTGTGACGTTCGATTCGTACAGCACCATCGTGGATGTCGATGCGGTCGAGAGCGCGCTCGCAGAACACGTCGAAAACCCCGAACTGGTCTCTCGGCTGTGGCGGTTGCGCTCGCTCGAATACACGTTCGTGGCGAATCAGATAGACGCCTATCAACCCTTTTATGAGATGCTCCGTGATTCGCTTTCGGCTGCGCTCGCCGCCCACAACGTGGACCTCGATGAAAGCGAACGCGAGGAAATACTCGAAACCTACCACGACCTCGATGTGTTTGACGACGTGCGCGACGGCATCGAGCGGCTTCGGGATGGTGGATACGACTGCTATGTGGTTTCGAACGGAAATCCCGAAATGCTCAATTCGATGGTCGAGAGCGCGGATATCGTGGACTTACTCGAAGATACAGTGAGTGCCGACGAGATTCGCACGTACAAACCCCACGCCGATATCTACCGCCACGCCGCCGCCCGGACCGGAACGCCCATCGACGAAATCGCCCACGTCACCGCCGGGTGGTTCGACGTGCAGGGCGCGATGCACGCCGGAATGGACGGCGTGTGGGTCAACCGAACGGGGTCTGTGTGGCAGCCGTTCGATGGTGACCCCGACCTCGAAATCGAATCGTTTCACGACCTCGCAGAGGAACTCGGGGTCTGAATCCGCGAACACGACGTTTTTGCCGCAGTAATCCTTCCTTCCACCGTGCGCGAGTTCGCATTCGAGGTAGCGCTGTGTGCCCACCTCGAAGCCGAGTTCGAGGAAATCGTGAGCCGTCAGCTCGGCGCGAGTCTTCATGGGACTCGGGTGATGGACATCATCCATGTCGAACCCGGACCCGCATTCGATGTTCGCACAGCAATAACTCCCGAAGAAATTCCAGACCGTGCCATCGAGAGCCGCGTGGGCGTAGGTGAAGCACGGTACTGGAAGAAGTGTTTTGACTGCCACCCGGAGCGCGCCCGCGCCGTGACCGACCGCGCACTCGAAATCGGGTTTTTTGAGCACGAACGCCACGGCGGGCGCGAATACGTTCGACAAACTGCACGCTATCCCGACGACTGGTTCGGAAAGCTAGTGGGCATCGAGAACAAACCAGACCTCGGTACGCCGGGCGACCTCGAACGCCAACTCAGAATTGACGTGAGCCTCGGGCTTCTCGATGAAGTCGTGTTGGCGACGGCCTCGCACGTGACTGGCGCACATCTGAATCGAATTCCCGACGAGGTGGGTATCTGGCTGTTCGACCCTGATGCCGGAACCCGAAATGTGCTGCGCGAACCGACGGCGCTTTCGACCACTGAATCGGGTATCGAAATCTGTGAACGTGGCTCTTCGAAAACGGAGATTCGTCCGGTGACAGCCACCGAGAAGACCAGAGCGCGCCGCCGTCTTGTCGAACGTGCCTACGGCAAGGGCTGGCGAACCGACGAATTTCCGGCCTGTGCGCGAATCGAAAACGGTGAGTTTGCAGGCGCGCGTGGGCTGCCGTACTGTAAATGGAAAGGTCGGTTCGTCCATCCGGGGGCCGAGTGCGGGGCGGACTGTCCGGGCCACGAACCCGCAGAACCGCCCGACGTGGACCCTGAACGCGAGCGCGACCGCCGAACGCCATGGGTACGGGACCCCGAAGGACGACAGCGCCGACAGTCTGGACTCGACCAATATTGATATATAAACAGTCGATTGGTACTGTGTGTCATGAGCCACCAAC
>DASSKS010000090.1:0-3550 GCA_035690245.1 Halococcus sp.
CGATAAAACGTGCTCTTTGCGATGCCGACCGGTTCGGTGATATCAGTAATGGTGGTCTTTTCCAGCCCATAGGTGAGGAGCGATTCGCGCGCCGACTCGATGAGTTGTTCTCGGATGCGTTCACGTTCGTCGTCGCTGAACCCGCGCATACCACTCGTACTCTCTGTGACTGCATAACCAAATCGGTCATGAGTTGCAACTTCATGACCAATAGAGATATTTAGTCATAGAGCCAACGAACAGCTATGGCAGCGATTGCAGTGACCGACCTGACCAAGGAGTACGGGAGTGTGGTCGGTATCGATTCACTCTCATTCAGCGTCGAAAAAGGAGAAGTGTTCGGGTTTTTAGGACCGAACGGCGCGGGCAAGACCACCACGATTCGCACGCTGATGGGCTTTCAATCCCCGACGGCGGGCGGGGCGACGGTGCTCGGCTACGACATCACGAACGAGCGTGAGGTCATCGAGATGAAACGACACGTTGGATATCTTTCGAGCGACCCAGCGTTCGACGAGAACGTCACCGGTCGGCGCTATCTCTCCTATCACGCCGCGCTCAAGGGTGACGAGCGAAGCGATGAACTCCTCTCGCTGTTCGACCCACCGCTGAATCGGAAAATTCGCGAATATTCGCGGGGAAACAAGCAGAAACTCGCCATCGTGCTTGCACTCATGCACGACCCTGAGTTGGTGATTATGGACGAACCAACCTCTGGACTCGACCCGCTGATGCAGGAGCGATTTCTGGAGTTTATTCGGACAGAACAGCAGCGAGGAAAAACGTTCTTTTTCTCCTCGCACATCCTTAACGAGGTCCAGAAGGTCTGTAATCGGGTCGGAATCATCCGCGACGGCCACCTCGTGGAGGTTGAGGATGTCGAGACGCTGTTGCATCGCGGCGGAAAGGAGGTGCGCGTTCACGTCGCCGAGGCGGTCGATGAAGGAGAGTTTGCCATTGACGGCGCACACGAGGTCGAACTCACCAAAAGTGGTTCGCCACGGGCAGTCGAGGCCGACGGTGGCGATGTTCTTACAGAGGATTCGGGACAGGGAACCAGCGTGAGTTTCACCTACACTGGTGGGTTCGAGACGTTGCTCACCCACCTGCTCGACTACACAATCATCGACCTCGACATCGAAGAAGCGCCCCTAGAAGACGTGTTCATGCGCTTTTACGGCGAACACGGGGACGAGAACGATGTTTGAAATTACGCGCTACGAATCCGAACGGCGGGTTCGCGGGACGGTCGTGCTCGTCGTCTTGCTCGCGCTGTATGTGGCGCTGGTCTTGGCAATCGCGCCGGACCTCATCGCACAGTACGCGGAGTTGGCCGGGTCCCTCCCGGAGACGTTCCAGAAGCTGTTCGGGGTAAGCGGGATGAGTACGCTTGCAGGCTTCCTCTCGGTCGAGTTCTACCAGTTCGGCTGGCTCGTCGTGCTCGGGCTGTTTTTCGCCTACAGCGCCGGCTCGTTGGTCGCCCACGATGTCGAAACCGACCACATGGATACGCTTCTGTCGGCCCCGATTTCACGGTCGAAAATCGTCGTCGAGAAATTCCTGTCACTACTTATGCCGATTCTCGCCGTCAACATCGCAGTCGGCATCGTCGTCTATGCGGGCACAACGCTGATTGCTGTCGATGAGTCGCTCACGCTCGCGGACATCGTTGCGGTCCACGCGCTTTCGATTCCGTACCTGCTCTGCTGTGCGGGAATCGGACTCTGTCTTTCGGTACTGGTTTCGCGCGAGCACACCGCCCAGCGCGCGGCCTTGGGCGTGGTCTTCGGACTATATATGCTCGAATCACTCGTCATCGACACCGACTACGAGTGGCTTGGCGCGCTCAGCCCGACGCGGTACTACGAACCGACGACGATTCTGGTCGAGAATACCTACGACCTCGCTGGCGCGGTCATCCTTCTCGCCGCGGCAATCGTGTTGGTCGCGGCGAGCCAGTTCTGGTTCCGGCGCACGGACATTCAATAATGGAGGATACGAGTATCGTTCGACAAACGTTTGAACCCAGTCAGTCGTTCCGGCGCGCGAGCGCAACCACCGCAAGGACGAGCGCAGCGACGAGTGCAAGGAAGACGCCGAAGCCCGGCCCGAACGCGCCGCTTCCGCCATTCCCGCCGGACCCCGTCGTTCCGGCCTGCCCGCCCGCTCCCTGCGTGGTCGTTTGGTTCGACGCTTGCGTCGCGGTTGATGCCGACGTCGTTTCGGATGGCGAGGCGGTTTGTGTCGGTGTTTGGGTTGCCGTCGGCGTTGCGGTCGCCGTCTGTGTCGGTGCCGCCGTCGGTGCGGCGGTCTGTGCCGTCGTCGGCGCAGTCGTTGCAGTCATCCCCGTTGTGCTCACACTCGTGGTCGTGGCGTTCGCTTGATTACTCGCCGGGGTGAACGTACTCACGCCGCCGCTACAGGTTCCCGGACTGATTTGTACTGGTTCGCTCATGTCGAGTTCGGTGGTTTCGCCGGTTCCAGAACGCACGATCCACTTTTCGATCTGGTTCTGGTCGGGTGAGCCACTCCATTCTTCGAACGGATACCGGTTCGACTCCTCGTTGAATTTCATATCGACCGTGATGGTGGTGTAGTTCGGACTCCCTAGCCCCCGGAACACGGCTCCGTCGGTGCGATTACCATTTGAAGCCCATTCGATGTGGCTCGACGTGCTGGCGTGTTTGAAGGTATCGTCGCGGTGGTTGTAAGTATCGTCTTCGACGACCCACTCGCCGTCCGCTGGCATCCCCGAGATGTCGGCGGTGGCGACGAATCCACCGTGCTCGTCGCCGAATTTGTCGTGGAGGAAGACGAGACTCAAGCCCCCGCTGCCGCGATAGACGAATATCTGGCTCACTTGACTCAGCTGGATGTCCGTCGTCCCATAGGAGCTATACAGCCCTTCAGGCTCCGAGATAGGCGAGCGGTAATCGTAAAACGACTCGACCGACTGTGAGCCATCGCCGAGCGGCGTGACTTGTATGCATTTGTCTCCCTGTTCGACGATAAACGTCTGTGAGTCCGCTTGGGCCGCAGCGGGCGCGACCGCGAGCGCAGACGCGACCACTACCACCGAAAGCGCGATACCGAGAACCCGTGTCCACAGCAGGCCACGGTCGCGCTCGTGTCTGTCCGTGTCTCTCCTCATGAAGAATGGCTGTTCCGCCCAATCTAATATAGATGCCGTTTGTCTCCGCCGAAAGATGTAGATGTAGGAACCTATCTATCGTTACACCATGTTTTCCGACTGGAGACGGTTCCACACGCGCTCGCCTTTTTCAGTGACGCCATAGACGCGCCCCTTCTTCTGGTCTTCTGAAACGAGCAGTTCGACCATGTCACGCTCGCCCTCGCGTAGCCCTGAAAGCGCCCGCGAGACGTGCGCGATGGCGATGTCCTCGTCGTCGGCGATTCTCGACGGCGTCGCCGGTCCCTCGATGAGGCGACTGAGCACGTCCACGCGGTACTGTGACCGAATCACGAAACTGATGAGGTCCCAATCCTCTGGCATACTGATATCCCCGTTGTGACTGCCTACTCACTGGAG
>DASSKS010000091.1:0-6857 GCA_035690245.1 Halococcus sp.
TTTCTCAATGTATGTCGGCGGACGCGCAACGGATTGGGTGTTTACACGCTGCCGTACTTCACCGAGATGGACGAAACGCGGGCGAAGCTCCTCTACCACGCCCTTTCGGAGCTACAAAACTGGTCTGGGGACCAGCGACACCCGATGGTGTTCCTTCAGGATACCATCGAATCGGAAGGCGAGCGGTTGGGTATCGACGTGTCCGGACTGCGTTTCTACGTGGTCGCCATTCGTAACGACCAAGGCGACATCTTCGTGTTCAACGAGCACCCGGACGCGACGATTTACCCGCCACGCGAAATCGCCGGTGACCACTACGACGTGCTCACCAGCCGGACGTTTGGACGAGCCGGATTCAAACGACCCGATGATTGGCGACATATTGGCGAGGGAATCGACGAAAAGCGGATCGTTTCGTGGATTGTCGGCGGTTCGTACGCCCGTGATACCGTTTCGCGCACGCCCGGTACCGACGGCGCGATGGCGAACGAACCGAGCGAGTGGCTCGCATTTGCGATGCTCGCGGGCGAGCGAATCGACCGCGAGTGGCTTCTCGACCAGTACGTCACGCGGCTCGGACAGGAGCGCAGCGACGACAGCGAGGACCGTCTCTCGCAGAATCACGTACTCACCCAACTCGCACAACTCGACGCGCTCGCGGGTGCCGGCCTACTTGCCGACTCCGATGGGCGCGAGAACCGACGGAGAACGATAGACATGGACGACTCACTTATGATAGACGGTGTACCGAACCCGCTGGCGGGGCTTCCCGACATCGAGGAATTAACGGCGGAGGGCGTTCCCTCGCTCGCGGAGATACGGGAGTATCGACTTCGGGAATTCCTTGCCGAACGACCCGAACTCGGTGGCGAGGAGGACGAAGCAGAAGAGCGGCGGGGTGCGTTCCTGATCGGTGTGTTGCTCGGCGAACTCAGTACGCACCAGCGGAAAGACCGAGGGATGAATCGGACGTTCGCCAACCGCTATCAAGCGGAGGACATCACCCTCGGCCAGTTGACGGATATCATGACCGAACTGCTCAGCAAGGACAGCGTGTACGAGGCTGAGCACAGATACAGCCGGAGTGGGTCGTGTTTCCCGGAAACGAGCGGTCGGCTCAACGAACTCGCCGGCACCCCACCGACGGAATGGTCGCTGTCGTTGCCCGACGTGCGATTTCACTTCGCACTCGGGGTGACCTACGGCCTCCACGCCCGTAATCGGGCGTTCGAACTCCGCGAATTGATCGAGAACAGCCTCGCCGACGATGACCCATCCGAGGGGACCGCAAGCGCATGACCAATCAGACGCAACCGACCGAATCCACCATGAGCCAGACCGACACTGCCGACGCAGATAACACCGATACCGACCTCGACCGACGGTCCGAAATCGTTTTCGTGACCGACGCACAGGACTGCAACCCGAACGGGAATCCGAAAGGTGAGAACCGTCCGCGAATCGACCCCGTAACACAGCAGTGTGTGGTCACGGATGTTCGCCTGAAGCGGTATCTCCGCGACCAGTTGAACGCTGACGAACACGGAGTCTTCGTGAAGACACCGGGCGATGAGGCCGCTTCGCGGATGGAACTCGCACTCGACCTACTCGGAGAAATTGAAGACGAGGATGACCTCGAACGGGTGGACGACATCCGCAAGGAATTCCTCGACCGCGCGACCGATGTCCGATACTTCGGTGCGACGCTCTCGTTCAACAAGGACCCCGAGAAGGACCTTCACAAGGAAATCATCAAACGCTTCCCGAGCGCGCTCACGGGGCCAGTCCAGTTCTCGCCCGCACGCTCGCTCAACGCCGTCGAGCCGAACGAGGAGTTCGATACGCTGACAAGTGTTATCGCCACCCAAGAGGAGAAAACCACTGGAGGGTACGGTCTTGACGACAACCGCATCAAGTACGGAATCTTCCCGTTTCACGGGCTGGTTGATGAGAACGGTGCGGCGGATACGCGCCTCGAACAACGAGATGTGGAACGCCTCGATACGCTCTGTTGGCGCGCGATAAAGAACCAGACCATTTCGCGGTCGAAACTCGGTCAGGAACCACGGCTGTACGTCCGTGTCGAGTACGAGACCGACGGCTACCACGTCGGCGACCTCCACAACGGCGTTCGCCTCGATTCCGACCGGTCGAAACCCGATGCCGAAGTCCGTACCGTGGACGACATCTGTCTCGACGTGAGCGGTCTGGTCGAGCGCCTGAAAAAACACGACGAGCACGTCACAGCGGTCCATACCGTCGGAAGCGACCGACTGCGAATTAGCGACGGTGAGACGGTCCTCGGCACGACAGCCGACTTCGGAGCACATCTCGAAGCCGAAACCGGTCTCGGCGTACATCCGGTGAACGTCTATGAGGAGTTCGGCAAAACCCTTCCGAGAGAGGATGGCACGGAGCGACCCTGACGCGGAGCCGGTTCCGGTGGATGCTCCGCCGACTCACCCCCCGACGGTGGACGGCGATGGCGTCCCCGAGAAGTGTCTCTCGCTGACGGTCCGAGCGGATTGGGGGCACTTTCGGCGGATCGACCGCACAGTCACGAAGCAGACCTACCGACTGCCGCCCCGGACGACCGTCGCGGGAATGCTCGCCGCAATCGTTGGCTCTCGACGCGATTCGTACTACGAGGTGTTCGCTCCCAGCGTCTCGGCGGTCGCAGTCGAACCAGTCGGCGAGATTCGAACGGTGACCGAACCGATGCTCGGACTGAGCACAAACCCGGACGAGCACTTCGAGCGGCGGGGCGGAACGGGAAACAAGACCGTTCAGGTTCGCTATCCCGACAGCACGCTGAATCGACAACTCCACAGCTACGAACTACTGGTGGATCCCGCTTATCGGGTGGATGTAGCCGTCGAGGACGAGTCGTTCTACCGGGCGCTCGCCGGTCGGCTCGATGCTGGCACCGCCTACTATCCCCTCTCGATGGGTCTGTCCGAGTACCTCGCGTGGATAGAATTCCACGGCGAATTCACGGTCGAGCGTCGGTCGGACGAAACCAGTGAGGTTGATTCGGCGGTTCCCGTGGGAGCTGGGTCGGTTCTTCCCCACGAGGGGATTCGAACGCACGTCGAACGAATGCCCGCATTCATGGAGACCGACGAGAACGGACGACGCACGACGGGCTTCGGCGAGTACACCTTCACCACCGGGGACGAGCGAATCGAGATACGGACGGACGAGGTCACGCCGGCACGGGTCGGCGACCGAACCGTGGTGTTCGGATAATGCATCATCTCTCGGATAGGCACCCACTCCGCGGTGCAAGCCTACGGTGGGACTCATGAACGAGCCGCTCGATGGTGTCATCTCGCATCCGGGCGAGAGCGGCGTTGATTCCGTTCCGCTCGACTGCCACCTACAGGTCGTGTCTGATCGGATGGTCGAACTCGGCTCGTTTACAGAGCACGGTGAACCATCGGACGCCGACATCGCTTACTGTATTGGCCGACTTCACGACTTCGGGAAGGTGACGCCCGCCTTTCAACAGTACGTCCGTGAGGAGTATTACGGCGAACAGCGGTTCACGTATCACTCCCGAATCGGCGCGTTCGCGGTCGCGCACGCGCTCGGTCAACTGGGCGTCAACGAGCGAGACCAGTTGGCCGGTTTCCTCGCAGTCATTCATCACCACGGTCAGTTGCACAACACCGCCCCATACGTTGCGGAGGATACACTCGAACCCGAACGGAACGACCCGAACGAACGTCAGTGGGTGCAACAGCAAGTAGCCGAGATTCGTGACACATCTCCCGCAGCGGCGGACGAACTGCTGCGGACGGCGACCGACGGAGCAGCGACGTGGGCGACGTTTGAGGAGGCGTTCGCGTCTGATGCGGTGTTTGACGCTCTCGAAGTGTTCGTGACCGAGGAAATCGTTCCGACCATCCGTGACACATCGTCAGCCGCACTCCCTGATGGGCTGTACGACCGATTTCTCCGATATTGGGGAGCGCTAATCATCGCCGACAAGACACACGCCTCGGCACCGACGATGACGGAATCGTCGCATCTGTTTCCCGAATCGCTCGAACTCGCCGCGCTCGAAAACCGAATCAAGGAGTTACAAGAGAAGACACAGCAAAACGAGCACACAAGTGCGTTGAACGAAAGGCGCGAGGATGCCCGAGAGGAAGTCGTTGAGCAAGGTGTCAACAGATTGTGTTATGCTGATGCGGATGTGGGCCTGCTCACGCTTCCGACTGGTCTTGGCAAGACGTTCACCGGGATTTCGGCGGCATTCACGCTCCGCGATAGGATTCACGAGGAACGTGAGCGCGATTGTGCGCCGACAGTGGTCTATGCACTACCGTTTACGTCGATCATTGAGCAGACCCGCGAACATTTCGAGGACAAGCGGATTTGGGGAGCAAACCCAGCGAGCCGCGAGTTCACCGTTCATCACTACCTCAGCGATACCGTCACCGCCATCGATACGGAGACAGGCACGGATGGAGAAGCCGACACCGACGCTGACGTTCCACCACCGTCGATGCTCGGCGAGAGTTGGCGGTCAGGTGTCGTGCTGACGACGTTCGTTCAGTTGTTCGAGAGTCTCGCCGGACCGCGGAACGTACAGGGGTTGAAACTGCCAGCGCTCACCGATAGCATCGTGATTCTCGACGAGCCACAGGCGTTACCGAAGCCGTGGTGGCCCGCGATACGCCGACTCACACGAACGCTCACCGAGGAATTCGGTGCGACAGTGGTTTCGATGACGGCGACCCAGCCGACGCTGTTCACCGAGGCTTCCGAAATCAATACTGTCCCGTTGTTGACCGACATCGACGAATACTTCGAGGCAACTGAGCGCGTCACGTACGCCGTCGATGACTCGGTGTGGGACTATCCGGATGCATCGCCGCTCACCCACGAGGCTGCGGCGAGCCGTATCGTCAACGATGTTCTCGATGTACAGTCGATCTCGGACGGACCTGCTTCCCATTCGGCGATGGCAGTCTGTAACACGATATTGAGTTCGCGGCGGCTCACCGAACAGGTTGAAAATACCGGAGAGGCGATGATGGGAACGAACACCGTGCATATCGGGGAGATTTACGAAACCATGCTGGAGGAACTGACGAGCGACGCGATGGACGAACTCGAAGAATCATCCGTCGATGACAGACCCGAAAGTGCGACCGTCGCGGCGGAGACGCTTCGTGAACTCGGATTCGAACACGATGAGGAAGAAGACGATTGGGTGTGGTCCGATGAGCCGCCAAGCGGAACCCTGTTCGTCGGGACGTTCAACTCACGATACCGTCCCTACGACCGGCGGGCGCTGATTCAGGTTGCGGAGGTGCTGGCGACGGCGAACGTGCCGTTCGTATTTGTATCGACGCAGGCGGTCGAAGCCGGCGTCGATATCAGTTTCGCGCGCGTCTATCGTGACCTCGCCCCGCTCGACAGCGTAGTGCAGGCGGCGGGCCGGTGCAACCGCTCGTTCGAGTGGGGCGAACGGGGCGGGGAGGTGACGCTGTGGTTTCTCGCCGACCCGGACGACCCCGAAAAGGACCCGCCCGCCACACACGTTTACGAGACGCCCGATGTCGGTGGCCATCTCGCGCTCGTTGCGGATACAGTACAAACCGCGGTCGAAGCGGCCGGCACGTCTCCCGATGAAGTATCGGAGACGACGTTCACGCGCGACGCCATTCAGCGATACTTCAACGACATCGACCGGCAAGTGACCGACCGGAAGGGACTCGTCACAGCCATCGAAGAGTGTGACGGAAAAACGCTGGGACGGGCGTCCCTCATTGACGAAACGTACCAGACGGTGGATATCATCGTGGCAGTCACGGACCTCGACCGCGCGCTTATCAATAAGATAGGCGACGCCTTTCAAGTCGGGAACAAACCACGTGGGTTCGAGTTGTTGAACGACCTCGTGGACCTGCGTGTTTCGGTGCCGGTGAGGGAAGTCGAGGAAAACCTTCCCTCGGCGATTCGCGTTGACCGGACGAAGCGCGACAACGAGGAGGGTGTCGATGTGTTCGTTCACGTCGGTCAGAGCGGTGATGGCGAGTATGCTCTCAACAAAGGCGGATTCGTCGCTAAGGACAGCGACCGGATCGACCGGAGATTTACGATCTGAGTATGTCGGATGAGACTGACCACGACCTCATCGAGGAGTTCATTGAGCGGGAACAGTCCCCTCACCGCGACCCGCTCGTTCGCATCACCGGACTCATGGTTCAGTACTACCACGTCTGCAAACGCGAACTTTGGTTCGCCTCACGGGGGCTGGATATCGACCGTGGCGCGGCGAACATCCGGCGGGGGACGCACATCGACGAGACGAGCTACCGGGACAAGCGCCGGTCGTTTCAAATCAACGGACGAATCGCGCTTGACGTGCTCGATTCCGGCAAGGTGATGGAGGTGAAAGCGTCGTCGTCGATCGAAACGCCCGCACGGATGCAGTTGTTGTACTATCTCTGGTATCTCGACCGAATCCTCGACATCGAGCGCGATGGCGTGCTTGCGTATCCAGCCGAACGAAAGCGCGAGGACGTGACACTGACCGAAGAGAACGTTGCAGCCGTTGAGGAGACCATTCGCGGAATCATCGAAGTCGTTGAGGCCGATGCGCCGCCGGCGCTAGAGAAGAAACCATACTGCGATTCGTGTCTGTATCAGGATATCTGTTGGTTGTAACCATGCCCAAGGAAAACCACCACGTGTTCGCCGACGGCGACCTCTCGCGGAGCGAGGACACGCTCAGAATCGACACCCTCGACGGTGAGACGAAACACCTCCCGGTCGAGAGCATCGGCACGCTGTACCTTCACGGACAGATCACGTTCAATACGCGGGCGCTCGGCCTGCTC
>DASSKS010000092.1:0-8693 GCA_035690245.1 Halococcus sp.
GGAACGACGACCACCGCCGACACCTGAATCTCGCGCTGGATTGTGGGCTCGGGGAGCGGAATTCGTTGGGATTCGGCTTCGTGAACATCATGGAGGACGACGATGGACAGTAGCGCCCTCGACAAACTCGATGACGAAGAAATCGAAACAGCGCTTCCCGACCGGCCAGTCACCTCAGTTCGGGATGTGGAATCGCTGTACGGCAACCTCTACACGCTGGGTCGCGGATTCACCGGCAAGTACGGGCCGTTCCTCTCGCCGGATGCCGCGGGCGATCTGGTTGGAGAAGAGCGCCTTGTGGTTGTCTGCGTTACCGTGACCGATGGGACAGCGACACTTCCCGATGACCCCGTTCGAGTCGTTCCATACGCTTCGGAGGGACCGAAACTGACACGCGGACTTCTTCCTGACATCGAACACGTTGCACACGCGAAATACGAAGCCGCCAACGGAGATGATCACAGCATCACTCACTTATCGGGACAGACGAATGAACCCGAAAAACACGCAGACCACGCCACTGAGAGGTTTACGAGTTGGCCGAGCCAAGACGCCGTGGAGGCCGAAGCAGACGCCCATAAAGATGGCTGGCTCATCGAGGCGCTCGATACACTCGGAGAGGACGAAGACGCGATGGGGCGAATCAGGTCCGCTGTCACCGAGAGGACCGAAGAAGGGCAATTCTTGCATACGGTTGCATTCAAATTCGACAGCGACGCGGTGGCGACGACCCAGCAGTTCGACTCCAATGCGACGTGGCATCTCCCCGGCGAAATCGAGGTACTTCAAGAGGCGATGGTTCGCCGGAAGACGACGAAATTCCGGGCGAAGAACAAGGCGGAGGACGCCAGCGGCGATGGCGTCTGTTACGTGGACGATACCGATGAAGAGGTGTATGGCGTCGTTGACGACCCGTTGAAGTGGTATCTCTCGAAGCAGATGGAGCGGTTTCCGCGATTCGACCCCGACCAGTCGTGGCGAACGCAGGGACTCGGCCGCGAGGCTGCCATCGCCGCCCAGAACGCGACGACGTTTCTCGACGCCTGCGCCGAATCGGGACCCGGCGTTTCGGCGTTTTACTTCCCGTACTTCGAGGCTAAACTCGATGCCGAGGACGCCCGCGAGTTGTATTGGACACTCGCCGAACAGGCGGACGAACTCAGCGACCAGAACCCAGTCGCGGCACTGTATGACTACATTCGTTCGGAATCGCCGGACGACAACGCCAACGACCTTCGATTCGTGTTCATGGTCGTCAACAAGTACCAGAAGGACCGCTGGCGACTCCTCGCGTTTGAACCGAACGGAACTGTTCACTACGGAGATGAACTCGCCCATGAACACCACGACGCGGTGAACAGTCCTCTTTTCGGCGAGGATGGACCGTTACCGATTCGGGAGAACTTCGATCTTCTTGCAACGGGGCGCTCCCCGTTGGAATGGATAGATACCGTAACGAGCGTCGGTTACTTTGCCGAGACTTGTTCTCCGCCGGACACCGACGACGAACCAAGCAGCGACGACTTCCGGTTTCGCGCAACCGCCAGTGTGGTCGGCGGAGAGAGCATCGATGTCGATTCGCTCCTCGCGGCATACGTTGACCGAATAACTGACCGATTCGACCCGGACGGGGAGTATCCGTTCCCCGGAACAATCGTCGCCGAACAACACGCACAGCTCACCGCGCTCGCAGCAGCCGGCCTGCTCAACGCACGCGGAGACACTGATTTTACCGCAGACACAACCATGACAGAACAACGCACAGCCGATAGTACGAAACTGAATCGCGCTGAGCGGCTCGATGATTTCATCGACCGCCACGACGCGCTGTCGAACGGCGAGCGCCAAGGCGTGTTCGCCCTCGGCGCGCTCGTCGGTCGAATCAGCCGCTATCAGCGCGCGAAGAATCGAAGCATGACCGCCGTCAAACAACATCCAATCGACAAACTCTCAAAACACACCGTCACAGGGGTCGCCACCGACGTGGTGGATGCGAACGTGATTTACTCCGACGAGGAGGGATACAGCGGGACGATGTACGCCGAACTGATGGACGAGGTCGTGAATGGACTCCTCGACCGTTCGCCGAGCGAGTGGGACCTCGCTACCGACGACCTCCGATATCACTACGCGCTTGGTATTGCCTACGGACTGAACGACCGCAGCACCTCCGGGTACGACAATGAGTAACTCAGAAATCGTCAAGAACCGTTCCGAGATCGTCTTCCTGTACGACGCCGTTGACGCGAACCCCAACGGCAACCCCCTCAGCGGGGCGAACCGCCCACGAAAGGACCCCATAACGAACCAAGCGGTCGTCACCGATGTCAGGCTGAAACGGTATCTCCGCGACCAGTTGGAGGACGATGGTCACGGCGTATATATCACGAGTACCCGTAACTCGAAGTACGCGAAAACCCGCGAGGAGATGCTGAAGGACTCGCTCGGCGTCACCGATGCCGAGGATATCGAAGACGACGCATTCGATGGATTCCTCGATAATGCCGTTGATGCCCGCTACTTCGGCGCGACTCTGAGCATCGACACCGACGATGAGGGAATCATCGAAGCCATCGAGGACCAACTCCCGGACCATCTCACCGGCCCGGTACAGTTCTCGCCCGGCAAGAGCCTTCACCCAGTCGTAGAAAACGAGGGGTACAACAGCCTCACGAGCGTCATCGGAACCCAAGAAGAGAAGCGACAGGGCGGGTTCGACCTCGATGACCACCGGCTGAAGTACGCACTCATCGGCTTTCACGGGCTGGTCGATGAGCACGGAGCCGAGAACACGAATCTCGCCGAGGACGACGTAAAACGCCTCGATACGCTCTGTTGGCGCTCGATAAAGAATCAAACCATCACCCGGAGCAAAGTCGGGCAGGAACCACGGCTGTACCTCCGTGTCGAGTACGGAGACAAGCGATTTCACATCGGCGGACTGACGCATTACCTCGATACAGTGGGCGATGCGGACGACGCGCGGGCGTACCGAACTGTGCGGGACGTGACGCTCGATGCGACCGACCTGCTCGCCCGACTCAAAGACCACGACGACCGAATCGAAAGAATTCATCTCGTCGTTGATGACGCACTCGATATCGAAGCCGATGGAAAGCCCATCAATATTGGGGAGGAACTGACCGACCGACTCAATGATGTTGAGGTGAAGGGGATCGACAACGTATACGAGGAGCGCGAAAAGACGCTTCCGCGAGATGAAGACGAAAGTGACTGAGTACTACATGGACAGTAGTGGCGCTGATTCCGGCGATAGGTCTCCGGGTCGCTGCCTCTCGCTGACGGTATCCGGGCCGTGGGGGCATTTCCGTCGGGTTGACGGAAACACGGTGAAGGCGACCTACCGGATTCCGCCCCGGACGACCGTTGCCGGACTGCTCGCTGCTATCGCGGGCTACGAGCGCGATGGCTACTACGAAACCTTCGACCGAAGCCGTTCGGGTATCGCCATCCAGCCGGTCGTTACCAGAACTGCTAGGCGGGGAATTACTCGGGATTCGGCGATACGGACGATGAATCTCCCGGAGAACAGCCTCACGACCTCGAACGAGGGGATGAAGACGGTCAATAGCCGTGGGAAAGTGAGTATTCGCTACCCGAAACCGGACGCCGACCGACAGCGGATAAACTACGAAGTCCTCGTGGACCCCGCCTACCGATTCGATGTCTGGCTCGCGGACGAGACGGCTTACGACCGACTTCACAGCCGACTCGCCGACGGTCGTTCTGAGTACGTTCCGTCGCTCGGGCTTTCTGAGTTTCTCGCGTCGGTGACGTTTCATGGCGAATTCCCGTTCACGCCCGCCGAGGACAGAACTGACGAACCGGTCGCCATCGATTCCGCGCTGCCAGACCCCAAAGAAATCGTTCCAGCGCCCGACCGTCCACACGGCACCGAGCGTTCGCCGGGAGACATGACGCGAACAGTTCGGGCAGGTGAGTTCACGGGACGGAAGACGACCGAGTACCTCCGGTGGGCGTACAGCCGAAACGGTGACCCGCTCCACGCGAGAGGTGTCGAAGCCTACGAGGTCGATGGTCGGACGGTGGTGTTTTCGTGAGGCTCAACAGGGGGAACCCGAACTGGCCGGACGTGCTTTCCCATCCTGCCGAGGACGGTCGGGCGGCGATGGCGTTGGAACGCCACCTTCTCGGCGTCGCATCGCGTGCGCGAGAAACCACACCCGAAGACGCCACGACCGCAGATGGTGGGTCGTTGTGCGATGCCGCCGAAATCGTCGGACTGGCACACGACTTCGGAAAGGCAACCGAGTGGTTTCAAACTCACATCGACAACGGAACCGACGATGATGGTCCGAGCCACCACGCACGGCTGGGCAGTCTTCTCACCTATTACGCGCTCAGACAGCGTGGCTACGGACCGCGAACGCGGTTTTCGGGACTCGTTGCGGTTGCGAAACACCACGGCTCGCTCCCGGATTATGACATCTTCGCTGGAGACAGTATCGCACAGCAGGCGACGTGGAGACAAACGGATACTGTTGGGGCATCCAACAGCGCGTACAACGGTGCTGCCGCCAGACAGGCGAAACACATCGAGACGAACCGCCCGGAGTTCGCTCGTGCGGTCTTCGACCGTCTCGACATCGAAAACGGGTCGTGGACCGATTTCTGTGCTCGGCTGACGGCGAGTAATGATGCCATCGACACGATTGGGTCGCCGGATGCAACGCTTTATAGGTGGCTCCGCGAGGACTTCTTCCGGGGAAAACGTCGGCCACGTGTCGATAGCACCCTGTTCGATGACGGCCGGACGTATCTCGACGAACTTCGACTGTATGGGGCGCTTACGTTCGCCGATAAGACCCACGCCGCCGGTGTTCGAGGAGAGGACGACCGACTCCATGCCGAAGTGCTCACTGCGGGGCAGATGCGCGAATACATCACGGAACTCGGAAACGGTGCTGACTCGGATACACTCGAAACACGGCTAAACGGTCTTCGGGGAGCGATACAAAAATACATCCGTGGCGATTCGGCGAGCGACCCTATCGCGGGATTTCTCGATGCAGAGTCAGCGGTGGCGACGCTCACGCTTCCGACCGGCTACGGCAAGACGCTGACTGGTCTGTTGGCCGCGACTCGCATCCGTGAGGCGACCGATGGCGACCGAATCATCTATGCGCTCCCGTTCACGTCAGTCATCGACCAGACGGCGGACGTTCTTCGGAGGGTACTCAGCGATGAGTCGGGTGAGGACCCGGCACTTGGGCGTCGTCTGACGGTCCACCACCATCTTTCGGAGTCACTGACGCTCCCGAACGAGGAAGAAAGCGACGAATCCGAGGAGACGGATGAAGACGCTGGCGAAGCCGTGATGCTCGCCGAGAGCTGGCGGGCCGGCGTTACGCTCACTACGTTCGTCCAGTTGTTCGAGAGTCTTGCCGGTCCTCGGAACACTCAGAGCATGAAGCTCCCGGCACTGTACGAAAGTGTCGTGGTCATCGACGAGCCGCAGGCGCTTTCACTGACGTGGTGGCCGCTGGTGGAGCGACTCATCGAGGCGCTCGTGGCCGACTACGACGCGACCGTCGTGTTGATGACCGCGACACAGCCGAAAATCATCGAGGAAAGAGAGACGTTCTCGCTTCTCGATAGCGAGACGCTCGAAACACTCGAATCACAGGAAGCCGCGGCGCTTCCCAATCGGGTCGAATACGAGTTTCATTCGACTGCGGTGGCGACCGATTCCACGGTCGAACCACTCGATTACGGCGATGCCGCCGAGACGCTGGCGGCAGCCGTAACCGAAACGACTGACTCAACGCTCGCCATCTGTAATACCGTCGATAGCACCGGCGAACTGTTCGATTGTGTAACAGAGGAGTTGGGGATGGACACCGATTCCAGTGCGACCGACGAGAGAGCGGTTGACGTCGCGGCGCGATTCGAAGCCGAGGTTCTCGATACCGACCGCTTCGGCGTTCCATCGACCACCGGTGATTCGCGGGTTCGAACCGCGTTTGTCCGTTCTATCGTCTTTCGGGCCGGTTCAGACACCCCCGCCGTGCTGTATCTCTCCACACGATTGCGGCCCTGTGACCGTCGATTCCTGCTCGCCGTGGCGTCGGAACTGACCGCCGCCGAGATTCCGCTGTTCGTCGTCTCTACCCAACTCGTCGAGGCCGGCGTGGACGTGAGCTTCGACCACGTGTTCCGGGATTTCGCTCCACTTGATAGCATCGTGCAGGCGGCAGGGCGGTGCAATCGGTCGTTCGAGCGGGCACCCGATGCCGGCCGCGTGACCGTCTGGCGGCTCGGTCCACCCGGTGACAGCAGTACGGTCCCCGGCGAAGCGGTGTACGCCCGCAGAGAGGGCGATACGGACCTTGACCTGCTGGCGAAGACCCGCGAGGCACTCGCCTGCGTGCCGACCGGCGAGATGGTGTCAGAGGAAGTGATGGAATCTGCCGCCGAGACGTATCACGATGTCGTTGGCGATGCGGTCAGTACGGTTGCGGGAGATAACGCTCTGCGGAGACATTTCGACAGGGCTGATGGGGCTACGCTTCGCCGGGAATCGCTCATCGAGACGCGATTCACGTTCGAGGTGTACGTCTGTCGGTCACAAACAGACCATGACGTAGTTGAGGAATACCGCGAAACTGAGAAATCCTACGCATTCGATGAGGCTCGACGGTTAAAAAAGAAACTAGCGGACATCCGTGTGTCGGTTCCAGCGTACCATCCAACTTCCGATACATCACGGAAACTGCTCGATTTGGGGACGCTCTCCGTTGACGCCGAAAAGCGTGATGCTACCGAGCGCGTGCTACGGTCCGGTCAGGAATCGTTCTTCGACGTTCGAAAGGGCGTCGAAGTACCTGAGAGCACTGTAGAGGCACGATTCCTATGACGGCGGGAGAGGACCGAGACCCCGTAGCGTGCCTGCTCGCCACCGCCCGCGACGACACCACCGAAAACCCGTTCAGAGTGACAGGAGTAATGATGCAGTACTATCACGCCTGCAAGCGCGAACTGTGGTTCGTCAGTCGCCACCTCGAAATCGACCGAGAGAATCCGGCAGTCGTCCGCGGCACGCGAGTCGATGACACCGCCTACGGCGGGCGCGAGAGCAAACACCTCGGGATGATAGCCATCGACTTACTGGAGGATGGGCGCGTCGTGGAGGTCAAACCCTCCTCGAAACTCACAGAACCCGCCCGGATGCAGTTGGCCTACTATCTCTGGTATCTAGAGAGGGTGGCAGACATCCAGCGCGAGGGCGTCCTCGCCCATCCACGCGAGCGAAAGCGCGAGTCGGTCGTGCTCACCGACGACCTCACAGAGCGCGTCGAGGAATCGATTCGGGGAATCTACGAAATCGTCACGAACGAGACGCCACCGCCGGCTGTGGAGAAGCCGTTCTGTAAGTCCTGTGCGTACCACGACTTCTGTTGGTGTTGACATGGATAGGAATTATCACATATTTTCGAACGGTCGGCTGGAACGGCGCGAAGACACCCTTCGACTCGTCACCGAGGACGGCGAGAAAAAACCCATGCCGGTCGAAAACGTCGAAGCCGTCTTTCTTCACGGACAGGTCGATTTCAACACCCAACTCGTCGGCTTTCTCAACAAAAACGGCGTCGCGGCCCACGTTTTCGGCTGGTATGACTACTACGCGGGGTCGGTGATGCCAGAACGCGGCCAGACCTCGGGCCAGACGCTCGTCGCACAGGTCCGCGCCTACGAGGATTCCACGCATCGCCGGGCCATCGCTGCGTCGTTCGTCCGGGGAAGCATCCACAATATGCGCGCGAACGTCGCGTACTACAATGGCCGACGGGGTGATTTCGCGGCGACACTCGACCGACTCGCTGAAACCCGCGAGCGCGTCTCGACGACCAGTGATGTCCCGGAACTCATGGGTGTCGAAGCCACGGCGCGAAAGGCGTATTATGGAACGTTCGACCGGATTCTCGACGACGAGTTCCGCATGGGTGGCCGAGAGTACAACCCACCGCCAAACGAGGTGAATAGCCTGCTTTCGTTCGGGAATTCGCTGGTCTATGCGAACTGCGTGTCGGCGATTCGGGCGACGGCGCTCGACCCGGCAGTGAGTTTTCTGCACGAACCCGGCGAGCGGCGGTACTCCCTGTCGCTCGACCTCGCGGACCTGTTCAAGCCGCTGCTCACCGATAGGGTCACGTTCCGGCTGGTGAATCGCCGACAGCTCACGACCGAGGATTTCGAGACGGAACTAGGTGCGTGTCTGCTCACCGACCGCGGGCGAAAGGTGTATTCGAAGGCGTTCGAGGAGACGCTCGAACAAACCATCAATCATCCAGCGCTCGACCGGAAGGTGAGCTATCAGTATCTGCTGCGGCTGGAGGCGTACAAACTCAAAAAACACCTGCTGACTGGCGAAGCCTACGAGCCGTTCGAGCGGTGGTGGTAGCGTGTACGTCGTGCTCGTGTACGATATGGAAGCCCACCGAACGCAGTTGATGCTCAAACTCTGCCGGCGGTATCTCACCCACGTCCAAAACTCCGTGCTGGAAGGCGAAATCTCGAAAGGCGACCTCCAAAAGCTCCGGGGTGAAATCGAAGACCTCCTGCTCGTCGGTGAATCAGTTATCGTCTACGAACTGTCTTCGGATGCTCTTTTGAACCGGACGGTCTACGGCGAGGACCCGACCGAGGACAGT
>DASSKS010000093.1:0-2159 GCA_035690245.1 Halococcus sp.
CGTCGGTGAATACTGCTGATTCCTCGAATCGCCAGCCCCGGAGTCCAAGAGAGACCTTGCCCATAGCTGAAACAGGTGGTTCGTGCCTAAAAGTCGCGCGTCTGTAGAACGCGCCGTTTTTGGCTCCGGTAGCGTTATTCCGACCATGCAGACCGTCGAGGCCGCCGGCCTTTCGATTGGCGAGGACCATCCCCCGCGAATCATGGGCGTGCTCAACCTCAGCGACGAATCACCCTACGAGCCGAGCGTGTTCGCAAATTCAGAGAAGGCCGCTGAGTACGTCGATTCCCTCATTGCAGAGGGCGCAGACATCGTGGATGTGGGTCTCGAATCCGCAAACAAGCGATTCGAGGTGCTTTCGGTGGACGAAGAACTCGACCGGCTCGACACCGCAATCGAGACAGTAGAGCGCGCCCGCGGCGATGCCGTCTTCTCAATCGAGACGCGCTATCACGAGGTCGCCGCGGCGGCCCTCGATGCCGGCTTCGACATGGTGAACGACATCTGTGGTTTTGCAGACCCCGAGATGCCCCGCGTCTGTGCGGCCCGTGACGCCGCGGTCGTGAAGATGGCAAGCCCGCCGGACCTCGAACGTCCGGGTGCGCTCACGTCTGTCGAAGAAATTCACGACGCACTCGCCCGCGAACTAACCGAGAAAACCATCGTAGACCCCGCCTTCGGAGGGTGGTGCGAGGAGAAAACCAGAGAAGACGACCGTGAAACCTTTCAGCGGCTGGGCGAGTTCCGCGACCTCGCTCGCCCCATACTCGTTTCGATCAATCGGAAGAATTTCCTCGGAGAAATCGTCGACCGCGAGACCGCAGACCGACTCCCGGCCAGCCTCGCCGCAACCGCGCTGGCGGTCGAGCGCGGCGCGAACGTCATCCGTACCCACGACGTGGCAGAAACCCGCGATGCAGCCCTGATTGGCGACGCGCTCGGTAATCGTCGAAAAGCGCCGAACCTGCTGCAATGAATTTCTCCGAATGGGAGCCAGTCTATGAAGCAGTTCTCACGGACTTCGGTTTCGACCGGACAGCCGACGAGCGCGTTCGGGACGTTCTCGTAGATTTCACCGAACCGTTCGACCTCGGTCGGTTAGATACCACAGGTGAAACGGTCGTCATCGCCGGTGCAGGTCCCTCACTCGAAGCAGACCTTGACCGAATGGGTGAAGCGATTGCAACCGAAACAGTGTTCGCCGCCTCGACCGCCGCAGACCGTCTGTGTGATGCTGGCGTCACTGTCGAGTGCATGGTCACGGACCTCGATAAAAACCCGGAGACAGTACGGGAATTCACCGAATGCGACATTCCAGTCGCGGTTCACGCCCACGGTGATAACGAATCACTGGTTCGTGAGGTAGTGCCGACGCTCGACTGCGCGAACGTGCTCGGGACAACACAGGCCGCACCTGCCGGCCCGGTGAAGAACTTCGGTGGGTTCACCGATGGCGACCGCGCGGCGTTTCTCGCAGACCACTGCGGGGCAGATAGGTTAACATTCATCGGCTGGGATTTCGATGACGATTCTGTGGATGAGATGAAACGACGAAAACTCGCGTGGGCTGAAACACTACTGTACTGGCTCGAATACCGACGAAACGAACGATTTTCGGTGCTCGATGGCCGACGAGACGGAATCGACACGAGCGCGCTGCCGGTCGATTAGGGTTTCAGAACCACCTTCCCGGTGCTTTCTCGGTTTTCGATATGCTCGTGGGCCGCCGCGGCCTCCTCCAACGAGAAAGTTTCACCGACGACCACTTCGAGGTCGCCACTCGTGAGTAGTTCGGTGAGATGGGGGACCGCGCTCAACACGCGCTCTGGGTCGCGCTGCATCGATTGGCCGAGGTGGTAGCCATACACAGTATAATTGTTGAACAGGAGAGTCCCAGTATCGACCTCGCCGGGCCGGCCGCTCGCCGCACCGTACGAGACCATCCGCCCGAAATGCGAAAGACAGTCGAGGCTTCTCGAAGTCGTATCACCACCGACACCATCGAGCACGAGGGCAACACCCTCGCCGTCAGTGATATCGTTCACTTCCTCGGCGAAGTCAGTTTCAGTGTAGTTGATTGGATGGTCCACACCGAGTCGTTCTGCGAGGTCCAACTTCTCCGGTGTGCTCGCGGTTCCGAAGACCTCTGCGCCTGCTTC
>DASSKS010000094.1:0-2005 GCA_035690245.1 Halococcus sp.
AGTTCTACCGAGGCGGGCTTTTTCGCCCGGTAGTCCGATACAATCGCGGCCCAAGTATGAGATAGCCGAGCGCACAGATACACAGAAGGCGCGGAAAGAGCCGGAAAAACAGGTCTGGAACGACTATCGCACCCGCCTGAACGACGCCCATCACGAGCGCATCGCGTGCGCGGAGGTCAGCATAGGTGACGGGAGCGACCATCAACCCGGCGAAGACGGCGGTCGCTACGAGAAATAACAGAGGGGTATGCACGCCAGCGAGGTAGCCAGCCGCGAGGACCGTCGCCGCCAGCGTGGTCTGTGCGCCCTCCGTAACCCCGCGCTCGACATCATACGCCGTATAGAGTCCCAGTCGAATCACTCCTGTGACGACGAACAGCGCAGGCACGAAAAGCGCAACCACCATCTCAATTGTGGGTTCTGCGAACGAGAGGCTCCAGCCCTCGTATGCTATCCAGAAGACGAATAGTGCAGGGGCGACACAGAAGGAGGCGACATCGGCCAGCGAATCGAGGAACTCTCCAACTGGTGTGCCTCCCGTGTATTCGGCGAGCACGCCGTCGAGTCCGTCCGCAACCGCCGCCAGAAGAACGAGTCGGGCGGCGAGAGACGGAGACACCGACGCGAGGGCCGCCGCGAGAAATCCAAGGGCGGCGTTCGCCGCCGTCACACCGTCGGCGAGACCGAGCCGGGCGACGAAACGAGACCGGGGCTGCATATCACTGGCGTCGCCGACGGTCCGTTTAGGTGTTTATTCTCGTTGCTTCACTTTCTTTCTCTCGTTTTCGACTCAGCCGAACACGCTGGCTGTACCGGGCCGATAATCCATCGTGTCCGTGGTCGGAACTCGTACCGAGGGGCCTATACTCCTCGCCATGCGAGTGCGGACATGAACCGCCGTGTGTTTCTCGCCGCGACCGCAGGCGTCGCCGCCGCTGGTCTCGCAGGTTGTATGGGGGCATCGGGTGAACAGGCCGACTACGACATCGGCATGGCGTCGAGCGCGTTTCTCCAGCCCGAAAATTTCGAACCTCACGTCGGCGAGAAGGTCGTCTGGCGCAACACGGGAATGCGGACTCACACCGTGACCGCCTACGAGTCTGCGATTCCAGAGAAGGCGACGTACTTCGCGTCCGGCGGGTTCAGTAGTGAAAAAGCGGCCCGCGACGCATGGCTCGAACGAGGTGGTGGAGGCATCGAAAGCGGGAAAACGTTCACACAGACCTTCGAGGTTCCGGGAACGTACACCTACTTCTGCATCCCACACGAAAAGGCCGGAATGGTCGGTCAGTTTACTGTCGTCGAATAGTCAGACTTCGACGTCGGTTTCATCAACGTCAACGGCAGTCTCCTCTTCTTCTTCGACTTCTTCGGGATGGGCGTCGAGCGCGAGTTTCTGAATCTCGACTCGACGTAGCGGGTAGATGGTTCGCGCTTCGCCGTAAATCGCGCTCGATAAGCGGCCTTGGGTCACGCTGTCGGTGAACTCCTCGAAGGTGCGCTCGCTTGCGGTCTCCCTCACGATGTCGGTCATCCGCCGGCGAATCGCCTTCTCTTGGCTGTCGTTTGCCTCGTTGATCGTAAACGCCACCGGCTGGACGCGCACACGATAGTCGTCGCTCGTCAACACGGTCATGTAGGCATCGACTTTCGAGGCCCCACGCCGGACGAGACTGTTGAGGTAATCGCGCGTGAGTTCGTGTTTTTCGAACTCGGTGTAGGCCGCGTCGCTGCCCACATCCGTGATTCGGAACGTGAGTTTGACGTTGTTCGCGCCCGCGTCGTCGGTCAGTTCTCCGAGGGTCGTTTCGATGGTGCGTTCGAGCACCGCGTTCGGTTCGTTCGCGGGGGTAGTGCCGAGTTCGGCCCGGTCGAAGGACTCGGGCGCGAACACGGTGTACCACCGCTTTCCTCGCTGCTGTCGTGATACTGATCGTTCGCTCATGATGAGTTGGTTGTCTGGTCGTTCGTACTATTCGTCTCGTTCGCTATCTCAACGACTCGT
>DASSKS010000095.1:0-5678 GCA_035690245.1 Halococcus sp.
CTACGTCTATCGTGTGAATCTCGATTTCGGCTGGCACCGAGCCGGCCACGCACTCGATGGTTTCGAGTGCCTCCGCACAGAGGTGACACTGCTCGCGGGTGTAGACGGTGACCGTTCTCGCTGTGGTCATCGTGTGTGTTATGTGCCACACCGGAGTATGCGCTTCGATTGGCAGACCACAACTGTGTTAGGGATTCTGCCCGAAGGATACCTATGACTGCTGGACGCTGCATCGCCGACCCTCGACACGAGCAAAAGTCTCGACGAGACTACCAGTCGAAGCACCGTTCTCGAATGATTCGGTCGCCGGATACTGTGCCAGGGTGTCACAACACACGTCTGACTGGACGGCCATGACAATCCGTTCGTTTCTCGACCGGTTCGTCCATCCGCGGCTGGCAGCGATTGCCATCGGGGGAATCGTCCTCTGGGGGGTTTCGTTCCTCGTCGCGGCCACCGGACTCGCGGTTCGTTCGACGGATACCCTCCTCGCTATCGACCTCTTCTTCGCGTCGGGCGTCCTCGGTGTGTTCGGGATGGCGATTCTTGCGTGCTGTGGTCTCTGGCTCGTCGGACTTCGGGCGACACAGGTTGTCCGCGGCGAACGAGGCTAGTTCTCTTCTACGTCGACGAAAATCGTTGCGATGCCGACCACAACCCCTACTACGCCGAAAAGCACCGAGAACGAACCAAAAACTCCGCCGAGACTCGCAACGATCAACAAGAGCGCGACCAGTTTCGATACCCGGTCAACCACGAAATACGTCCGAGGACGAAGTGTAAGCGACATACCTGTTCAGTCGTCGGTACTCGCCGTCGGTCCCGACTCCGGCGTCGATTCTGACTGTGGCGTGGTCTCTTCTTGTTTTCTGTTCTCGCGCCGACGGAGCATATAGTAGACGATAAGCCCCTCGATGATGGGCACGACCACCGTTAGAATCTGGAGCGGCCGCTGGAGAGCGCCAGTTGTCGTATGAAGCACCTCGGCGACGATTTCTTTCATGCCGGCGATAGAGAGCATGATGAGCAGCGCGATGACGGCGACGCCGACGGCGGTCGCAAGCGGCCGGTCGAGCGGGTTCTCCGTGAAGTGGATGGGTTTGTCGCTCGTGTCGTAGAACACCCAGAGGTACATCGCAATCACCAACAGCGACGGCAAGACCACCCCGAAGAGGAAGGTGCCGATGCTCGCAAGCGACGACAGCGCGAGTTTCAACGAGCCGTAGGTCCAGATGAAAAACCACGCCGGAGCCACGTTTTCGGGGGTCTCGAACGGCGACGCCGGTCCCACGAGCGCGATGCGTTGGAGTGGGAACAAGGCGGCAAGAAATGAGATGATGGCCGCCGTGAAGAAAAAGGCGACTATCGACATCGCCGCCTGATTCGGGACCGCCGGAACGCCCATCACCACCGAATCGTCATCGGGGTCCGGACTGCCCGCGGTTTCGCTCCGACTCCCCTTCTGTTCTGTGTGCTTCTGTCGGAGGAGAATACCGAGGTGGACCGCGATGAGTCCAGCAATAATCGCTGGAATCAAGAACACGTGGAAGAAGAATATCCGTGGAATGACATACGGCGCGTTCGACGGGAAGTTCCCGCCGAAAATCAGGTTCGTCAGCCGCGTACCAATAACGGGAATCGATTGGGTGAGCGTAAAGCCGATGCCGGTCGCGGTCTGGCTGAAGTCGTCGAACGGAAGGGCATACCCAAAGAAGCCCTCCACGAGCGAGAGGAGTAGTAATGTACTGCCGATGAGCCAGTTCGGTTCGCGCGGGTTGCGATAGACGCCGCTGAAGAAGATTCTGAACATATGGAGGACGATGGCCGCGATGAAGATGTACGAGGCCCAGTGGTGCATCATGCGGATGTACATCCCGAGGCGAACGTCGTAGGTAATCCGCAACACGCTCGCAAACGCACCGGGGAGTGACTTGCCCGCGTACTGCATCACCTGCCCGGTGTACTGGAAGTTCTCGGTCGCAACGGGCGCATAAAGCAACCCCAGAAAGGTGCCGGTGGCCACGAGAATGATGAACGAAAACAGCGCGACCTCCCCGAGTAGAAACGACCCGTACTGGTCCTCGGGAAACGCCTTGCCGAGCAGTTCGTCGTCCAAGTCGAGACGCTCGTCGAGCCACTGATACAGCCGACTCTGTGTGTAGCGTTCGTCCGATTGAGTTTGTTGTGAGTCTGGATGTGCCATTGGTATGTAGTGTTATGGACCGATGCGTCCCTCGAACGGACCCGTTGCTACCAGCAACTTGCCGTTGTTCGATACCCCAATCGGGAGCTGTGGGAGTGCTCTGGGGGCCGGCCCGCCGACGACTTTCGCGCCCGCCTCGGCTTCGTATTCGCTGCCGTGACACGGACAGTGGAGGTGGCCGTTGAGACGGCCTTCGACCAGACAGCCGGCGTGGGTACACACCATCGAGTACGCGACGTAGCCCTTTGCTGTCCCCTCGATATTGGTCGGTTTCTTGAAATCCTTCTCGGCAAACCGGAGCAACAAGGTGACCGCTTTCTTCGTTTCTAAGGGCTTTCCCTTCTTCAACTCCGGTAAGACGAGCATCTTCTTGCCGCTGCCGCGCGGGAGTGCGTCTACGCCTATCCGTTTGCCCTCCTTGTTCACGAGGTGGGTACCCTTCGTATAGAGTTGCGACGAACCCCCGACTTCTGCAAGCCCGGCGTCAGAGAGACCGAAGATGGTCGAGAGACCAATCGCGCCGATTGAGACGCCACCGGCGATGCCGCCGAGCCACTTCACCACGTCCCGACGTTTGGCCTCGGGTGGTTCATACCACACATCGCCGTTATCGTCTTCGGTGAACGTTCCGTCTTCTGGCTGGTCCTGTGTTTCTGTGTTGTCGTCCGTCATTGGTTGTCACCGCCTGCTTCGTCGGTTATCTTCTCGTGGCCGCGTCCCTCGACGACGTGCATACTCGGGATGAACCACGTGGTGTACACGGCGACCAGTACCCCAAGTGAGAGGAACACCATTCCGGCATACACCCCGAGATACTGGGTTCTGGCCCACGATAGCACCTCCATCACGAATAGGAGGGAAAACGTGACCGCAGACCACGACATGATGGCGATACCGACCACTCCCGGTGTAGCGTACTCCGCGGGCCAGTAATCGGCGAGTTGTCGGTCGCCGGCCAAGATATATGACGGCAACGACGCGGCTATCCCGCCGTCTGCCTTCTTGCCATTTGCCTGCCCGCCGTCGGCGACAGCCGAGTCAGCGGACCCCTGCTGTGTGAGCGAGTCCCGCGACTGGCCGAGCGTTCGGATGAACTGATGGGTATAGAAGATCATCCCGACGAGCGCGAACAGCGCGAGCCACGTAATCACGCCCGCGACGAACTCGTTTGCCTCAACCGGCGTCGGCAGAAACGTCTCTGTTGGGTCGATAGCCCCTTTGTTCTGGCTGAGGACGACCGGTGGGTCCGCCTCCGCAGACGAGAGCGCGAAAAACCACATCGGTCCCAGCACGATGGCGATCAAAATCAGGATAACGACCGTCTCTTTTTCGGTTTTCATGCTCTCACTTGCTGTGGATAGATTCGGATGGAGCGTGACAAACCCATCGACTCGCGTCCGTTTCGTCGGCACTCATCGACCGTCTCATGATACCCGTACTATCCCCTGCCGTTATTTGCGTATTTCGGTCGCAAGCCACGTTCGATTTCCGAATACAACGCTCGAACAGCCAGAAACCAAGCCAGAGGGTCGTGGTATAGTGCCGGACAGAACCGATGCGACGGATTCACCGTTGGACCGCTGGTCCAACGAGCCTCGCGCTCACTTTGTTCGCGCTCACCGTCGGTCCGTGCCGACGACAACCTCCCAGGACTTCTGTCCAACACGATACTATCCCAACCGCTCGTCGAGAATCAATCGCGTCTTCGTCGAGACGACTTCGTCGAGTTCGCGTGCCTGCGTGATGAGTGCGTTGACCGCGCCCGTATCCGCCGCATCCACGACGAGCACGACATCCTCCTCGCCCGAGACTTGCCAGACGAAATCGACTTCTGGCCACTCGGCCATGCGTTCTGAGACCGCAGAGGTATCGACATCGACCGCGACGCCAACCTCTATCATCGCCTTGATGTTTCCCGTGCGTGTGGTCACGGTAAAGCGCTCGATGGTGCCGTCGTCAGCGAGGCGCTCGACGCGATTTCTGACTGTGCCCTCTGAGGTTCCGACGTGTGCTGCGATTTCAGTGTAGGGCGTCCGCGAATCGCGCCGGAGCACATCGAGAATGCGCCGGTCGAGGTCGTCCATTCCTCTCCTATCCACCCTTGCCACTTCACGATTACGAATATCGTAACCTTGTTTCGAACACAACGGTTATTAGGGCCGCGTCTGTACGGATATCGTAATGACCGACGCCTACGTGGCCATCGAAGGCGGACACGTTCTGACAGGACGCGCGCGCGCGCCGGGCACCGCACGCGGCGAACTGGTGTTTACGACTGCGTACACCGGGTACGAGGAAAGCCTCACCGACCCCTCATATGCCGAGCAGGTACTCACCTTTTCGTACCCCCTGATCGGGAACTACGGCGTCCGAGACGAGAGATTCGAATCCGACAGAGTGCAGCCAAACGCCGTCGTCGCGCGCGAACTCACCGACGACGTTGCAGAATGGCTCACCGAGGAAGGCGTGCCAGCGCTCGACCACCTCGACACGCGCGATGTCGTGACCGAAGTCAGAGAAAAGGGCGCGATGAAGTGCGGTATCGCCGCTGGAGCCGACGCGACACCCGATGATGCGCGCGCCGAACTCAGTAGTTGTAAAGGGATGAGCGAGCATACCGACATCGGCGCGGAAGTCAGCGTTACAGAACCCGTCAATTATGAGGGCGGCGGACGCTACGACGTGGCGCTCATTGACTGCGGCGCGAAGGGTTCGATTACGACGTCGCTCACCGAACGCGGCGCGGATGTCACGGTGTTACCCTACGACACGACGCCTGCTGCGGTCCGTGAGGTTGACCCAGACCTCCTCTTTCTCTCGAACGGGCCGGGCGATCCCGAGAACTTTGAGGCTGCACAGGAACTCGTCGATGAATTCGTCGGCACGATTCCCCTTGCGGGCATCTGCCTCGGCCAGCAAATCGTTGCGGGCGCGCTCGGCGGCGAGACCGAAAAGATGGCCTTCGGCCACCGGGGCGTCAACCAGCCAGTGCGTGACTTGGAAAGTGGAGTGGTGGTGATGACGACCCAAAATCACGGCTATACGGTGGTCGAACCCGGCGAGTTGGATGTCACACAGATAAACGTCAACGACGACACCCCCGAAGGTCTCGAAAGCGACGAGTTGGGCGTCCTCACCCGTCAATACCACCCCGAAGCGAATCCCGGTCCGCACGATTCGCTTTCCTTCTTCGATAGCGTGCTCTCGATGGCTGATTCACGTCGAGTTCCGGCGACAGCGGACTAAGGTTTTTCAGTTTGTTTCGCCCCGAATATCACTAAGCGTCCTATCCTCTCCGTCTGGACACCAGTATTTGTATCCGTTGAGTGGTTTGCTCGTATCACGGCCCACGAGTTCGTGAAGCAGTCGTTTCGTGAGACCGGTAAAGGAGTACGTCTGATTGTCGTACAACCACTCTACGTTGTCGCTTTGTCCCGTATCTCCAGTGATTTTCGCCAGCCAGAAATCACCGGGA
>DASSKS010000096.1:0-2100 GCA_035690245.1 Halococcus sp.
TTCTGAGTCTTTTGTTGCCATTGTTATTCGGATTCGTCGTAGGAGACTCGTGGGTCGACGTAGGCATACGAGAGGTCAGTGATGATCACGCCGATGACGAACACGACGCCGAACAGCAGCGTCGTTCCCATCACGAGTTGGTAGTCTTGGTTCTGTATTGCGGTGATGATGAGCCGTCCCATACCGTTGATCGAAAACACCGTCTCGGTCAGAACCGCCCCGCCGATGGCGGTGGTCAACTGCAATCCGAGAATCGTAATCACGGGGAGCTGTGCGTTGCGAAAGGCGTGTCGCCGGAGGATGGTCGTCTCTGAAACCCCGTAGGCGCGCGCGAGCGTCACGTACTCCTCGGAGAGCACTTCGAGCATCGAGGAGCGTTCGATGCGCGCAATGGCAGCCATCTGGAGCGTTCCCAACGTAATTGTGGGGAGTATGAGGTGTTTCGCTGCAATCCACAACACGTCGAGTTGGCTGTTTGCGCCCGGCACACTCGCGGGCGATGCCCACGGCATGATGAGGTCCGTTGCGGGCAGCCACCCAAGCACGTACGCAAAGACGATGATGAGCACCAATCCGACCCAGAAATCGGGCGTGCTCACGCCAAAGAGCGTGACGCCTCGTGAAACGTGGTCGGTTGGCTTGTTCCGGCGCTTCGCCGAAACGATGCCGAGCGGGATGGCGATGACGAGTGCGAACGCGAAACTCGACGCGAGTAAGAGCAACGTCACGGGAAGGCGCTGGAGGATTTTCTTGAGCACCGGTGCGTGAAAGTAGATGCTCCGACCGAGGTCGCCCTGGACGATACCGGCCAGATAATTCAGATACCGAACGTACACCGGCTGGTCGAGACCGAACTTCGCCCGCATGGCCGCGGCTTGGGCAGCACTCGGCGACGGCCCGAGCATGATGCTCACCGGGTCGCCCGGAATCGCATCGGTCAGAAAGAACGTTATCGTTGCGACCCCGAGCAGCACCGGAATGGCCTGAAGTACCCGACGAATAGTGTAGCGCAACATTCCCATGGGCGTTACCTCACGAGCATCGTCTGCTTCAGTAGGTGTCGTCTACTGTCGGTTAGTATAGAGCGACAAAAACTCGAAACGGACAGTCTACACACGTGGCTCTTCGGGGGTTCAAACCCGTGGCCGACTGACTGTCCGGTGGGCGTCGTCTCCGTCCTCATTTTTCAATCGAGACGTTGTTACTCTCGCTGACGAGGTGGAAGGTATCGACCGGGTGGGACTCGAAATCCTTGACGTAGCTCCGCACCCCGAAACTGTTTTTCAAGTTGTACGACGGGAGGTGCGCACGGTCGTTGAGGACCAACGAGATGCCCTCTTCGTAGAGCTTCTTGCGTTTTGCGTGGTCGTTCGTCTGGCGCGCCTTGATGAAATTCTCGCTGGCTTGCTTTCCGTTTTTGCTGCTCTGGCTGTAGAACGTCCCGTCAGTCACGCCACGGACGTCGTCCGTTCCGGCGAACATATAGTACGTGAAGAAGTCGGGGTCGGGGAGTCCAGACCAGCCGAGGGTGTACATATTGTAGTCGCTTTCTTTGCCCGTGTTGTACGTATCGAGGAACGACCCCCATTCGAGACGTTGGACGGAGGCATCGAATCCAGCCGCTTGCAGGCCGTTCGAAACGGAAATACCGATCTGTTCGCGCTTATCGTCCGGTGGGACGATTATCTTCCAGGAGTACCCAGAGTCAACACCCGCCTTCTCGAAGAGCTGTTTCGCCTTCCCGATGTTCTTTTTGTGCGGGATTTTCTTCCACTTCTTGATTGGCATCTCCCATTCTTTGACGAGCGGTTTCGGTAGTGGGCTGTACTGGCGCAGCCCAGTGGGGACGACGTAGTTATTCACGGCCTGGTCCATGTCGAAGCAGTAATCGACCGCCTCGCGGACCAGTGGGTCGGTCGTCGGACCCGACTTACAGTTAAACGCGAGGTAGAAATAGCCAATGCCGGGTACCTCGTCGATGTTCGTACTGCTCTGTTGTTTGACCGTCGAGTAGAGTT
This sequence comes from Halococcus sp., assembly GCA_035690245.1. Taxonomy (GTDB): domain Archaea; phylum Halobacteriota; class Halobacteria; order Halobacteriales; family Halococcaceae; genus Halococcus. The sequence continues at coordinate 2,019 of DASSKS010000096.1, forward strand.
TCGGCGGAATCTCCTGGATGACGTCGTTTTTGCCGTTTTTGAGGGTCGTGATCCGGGTCGTCGCCTCTTCAATCGGCTCCAT
>DASSKS010000097.1:0-3694 GCA_035690245.1 Halococcus sp.
GTTTTTCGTCGTCTACACCACAGAACGCGCAGAGACCCAGTGGGGATATTTCTGTGGCAACTGCGAAACCTTCGACAACGCAATGGATGCGATGGGACGCATCAAGTGTAATCAGTGTGCGAACATCAAAAAACCCGACGAGTGGGACGCAGCCCATGAATAAGACCACGCATACTAGGGCTTCGGGTTTTGTCGCAGCACGAACGTTTATTGTGCGTGAGGGAGTACATACAAGCGCATGGGGACTGTTAGCACGACCCCGTCCGAGGAGGCCCGGTCGATATTCACCGAACTCGGTTACACGGTTTCGGGAAGCGGGAGTGAACTCAGAGCCGAGCGCAAGTGGCGCGTCGTCCACGTCACGGCTGCCGACGAATCGACCACACTACCGAATTCCGGCGACCTCCGCTGTTTCGTCGCGTGGGAGGAGTCGGCCAGGGAACTCAGGAAACGACTGCTCGACATCAAACCCGACTACGACTGGGCGGTCATCGGCGTCGATGGCGCGGGCGAGTACGAGGTACTTCATCCCTCGGTCGGCCCGACGCTCGTCTCCTAATTACTCGTTCAATCTGTGCTGCGCTGCCGCAAGCCCGGCGTCGGCATCGACTTCCTCGGAGAGCGCGTCACCGAGACCAGAGAGCAGATACAGCACGTTCTCGGGGCGGGCGGAGTAGCCCATGCAGCCGATACGAAGAATCTCGCCCGCGAAGTCACCGAGTCCGCCCGCGACCTCGATACCGTGTTCGTCGAGCAGGTGGGCAATCACCGTCGTGTCCTCGACATCCGCGGGCAGGCGAACGGTGTTCAGACTCGGCAGCCAACTCTCGCTTGCGAGTTCGAGTCCCATCGCTTCGACGCCCGCCCGGAGCGCACCTGCAACCCGGCGGTGGCGCTCCCAGCGCGCTTCGATGCCCTCTTCTGCCACTATTCGAAGCGCCTCGCGGAGCGAATAGATATTTGTAATGGGTGCGGTGTGGTGGTAGGCGCGCTCCTCGCCCCAGTACTCAGAAAGCATCGAGAGGTCGAGATACCACGACCTGACTTCCGAGTCACGCCCCTCGATTTTGTCCATCGCGCGCGTCGAGAGCGTGAGCGGACTCGCTCCCGGCGGCGCGGAGAGGCACTTCTGGGAGGCCGAATAGGCGGCGTCGATATTCCAGTCATCGACTCTGAGTTCGACTCCGCCGAGGGAGGTCACTGTATCCGCAATCACGAGTGCATCGTTTGCGTGGGCAATCTCGGTGAGTTCCGGTACGTTGGGTTGGAGCGTTCCAGTACTCGTCTCGGCGTGGACGAATCCAAGCAGGTCGGGGTCGTGAGTTTCGAATGCCTCACGCACGTCCTCGATTTGGAGTGGCGCACCCCACGGTGCGTCGATTGTTACCGCCTCGCCGCCCGCCCGACGGACCATTGACGCCATCCGCCCGCCGAAGTAGCCGTTATTGGGGACTAGTACTACGTCTCCCGGTTCGGTGAGATTCGAGATGGCGGCCTCCATCGCCGCCGAGCCAGTTCCACTGACTGGGATAGTCCACTCGTTGTCAGTTCGAAAGACGTAGCGGAGGAGTTCTTGTACCTCGTCCATCAAGTCGATGAACGCCGGGTCCAAGTGACCCACCAGCGGGGTACTCATCGCGCGGCGGACACGGGGGTGGACTTCGCTCGGGCCGGGACCCATGAGCGTTCGCTTCGGGGGTGTGAGTTCTGCGACCGCAGGTCGCTCCATACAAAATCGAATCGACTAGCGGTAAAAGGGTGTTCGCTTTTGGGTCGCTGGTCAACGGACTATGACCGAGAACGAAAGTCATCGACCGCGATGACAGCTGTCGTTTCTGAATGTGTGTGGTCGCGGTCACGCGAGACGAGCGTCGCGTCGAGTTCACGGGCCACGCCGGCACAGACTGCGTCAGCGGCGGAGAGTCGCGGTCCCTGTGGGCCGATTTCGTCTGCCACCCTCGCCGCTTGCATGACCGTCTCTTCTGTAATGGGGTGGATTTCGGCCCATCCGAGCAACTCCCGCGTTGCGCTCAGGTTCGTCGGTTCGCTCCCGTGAACGTCACCGAGGAGAAATTCGAGCAACGTCACCGAGGGAATCACGAACACCTCGTCGTCGTGGGCGAGAAGGTACTCCCTCGTGTCCGCGATGCCGGCCTCGTAGTCGATGAGAAACGACGCATCGAGGACCTTCATCGGCGCGTGCGCTCGTTGTCCGTATCGGAGCGGTCGTTTCGATACTGAGCGATTGCTTCGATGCGCTCTTTCGACTGATGCTTGTGTTCTTCGTGTACCCGCTCGAACGCTTCCAGTTTGTCCGTCCCTTCCCACGCGCCGAACCCCGCCAGCAGGTCGCGGTCGTCGTCGAGCAACCGCGTAATGACGTTTTCGTAACTCTCGCCGCCGTGTTTGCGGACCTTCAGGCGCTCTCTGGTCTCCTCAGAGACACGGATGGTCGTATCGCTCATGTGTATGCATATGCGAATACATATATAAGAGGGCTTCGGTGGATAGAGAACCGGTATCGTACTCACGAGTGGTTTATCCTCATCGAGCACGTTCAGATACCATGTTCGTCGGCCACGGACTGGCGGCATTCGCACTCGTCGCGGGTGGTGCGCGCCTCCTCGGCTGCTCGCGCGGGCGGGCGCTTTCGCTCGGCGTGAGTGCCGGTGCGTTCGCCACGCTGCCCGATGTCGATATCATCTACGCTCCTGTAGGAATGCTCGGGGCGTCTGGTGCGCTCGATGCCGCCGAGGAGTTCTGGGCCGCGAGCACCCTCGTTCATCGTGCAGTCACCCACTCGCTGGTGGTCGGAACTATCGCGGCTCTTTCCTTTTGGTTCTGGAGTCGGACAGAAGATACTGTAAGTGTAGAGCACGGCGTACCCCTCCTATCGCTTGTCAGTCTCGTTGCGGTCGCTGGGTTTGTGAGCGGGCCGCTCGGCGCGCTCGTCATGGGTGTGTTCGCGCTGGTCGGTCTCTGCATCACGGAAGGGGCCATGCGATACGGCGACCTCCTTCCCAAAGAAATTTTTCTCACCGCGCTCGTCGGTCTCATCAGTCATCCCTTTGGCGACCTCTTTACCGGCGAACCCCCTGAAATGTTCTACCCGTTCGATGTGGGTCTCGTGAGTCAGCATATCGCGCTCGCCGCCGACCCGACGCTCCATCTCTTGGGGACATTCTGGCTCGAACTCTCGACTATCTGGCTCGCGGCGGTCGTTTACTGTTGGCTCACCGACCGCCGCCTCAGAACCCACATCCACGGGCGCGCGGCGGCGGGACTCGCCTATGCAGCCGCCGCGCTCGCGGTGCCAGCACCGACGCTCGCGTCGTCGTATCAGTTCGTCTTTAGTGTGCTCGCGGTCGGCGTCGTCGGCCCTGCGCCGTTCGTCCGGCATGGACGGAAGGCGTATCGAGTGCGCCGCATTGACAGCGAGCGAATGTTGACGGCGGCACTCACCGGACTGGCGGCGGTTACGCTGGCGTCGCTCGCCTATTCGGTCGTCTATGTGGCGTTGTGAGAGGCGCAGTTTTATACTCCTACCAAGCGAATCAGGCGACGAAGATGGTGTACAAGAAAATCACGATGATTGGAACGAGCGATGAGGGGTTCGAGGAAGCCGTTGACGACGCCATAGACCGGGCCGAAGACACCCTCGACAACGTCAAATGGGCCACAACGGAGAGTTTTG
>DASSKS010000098.1:0-5822 GCA_035690245.1 Halococcus sp.
GCAGTCACTCATCGTTTCAGACGAACCCTTGTGGGGTTGAAGTAGGCCAAAGACCTGTACGCGAAGTACGCTATCCGGGTTTCAGACGAACCCTTGTGGGGTTGAAGTTGGTTCGAGGAGGGAGAGCGATGACGGCTCTCGAAAGTTTCAGACGAACCCTTGTGGGGTTGAAGTCTCACGGGATTTCGCCGGGGGAAAATCCCATCCGAGTTTCAGACGAACCCTTGTGGGGTTGAAGTCAATACGTGAAAGTCCAATCACCATCATATCGGAAGTTTCAGACGAACCCTTGTGGGGTTGAAGTGTCACTCGGGTCGCCGAGAATCCGCAGTTCGGAACTGTTTCAGACGAACCCTTGTGGGGTTGAAGTTCGAAGTAGACTTCGAAGTCATGATTCAGAAAGTATGGTTTCAGACGAACCCTTGTGGGGTTGAAGTCTCGCTCAGTGGGCGGTCGCGGCATACAAATTCGACGTTTCAGACGAACCCTTGTGGGGTTGAAGTACGTCCGCGAGATAGAACGGTCGGTTGGCCGACGGTTTCAGACGAACCCTTGTGGGGTTGAAGCGACCACCTCCTCATCCCGGATTCGCACGGTGTACTGGTTTCAGACGAACCCTTGTGGGGTTGAAGCGTCCACGACCGCCGAGATAACGACGCCCGACACGAGTTTCAGACGAACCCTTGTGGGGTTGAAGCCGCAAAGGGCGTGTCCTCGACTCTGACGGGCGTGAGAGTTTCAGACGAACCCTTGTGGGGTTGAAGCCAGTTTTGAAACTCTGTCGCGCAGCTGCTTATTCCAAGGTTTCAGACGAACCCTTGTGGGGTTGAAGCGATTACCCGAACCCCATCACCGAGATGATAGTCATGGTTTCAGACGAACTCTTGTGGGGTTGAAGCAAGATGGGTTGGAACGCGCTCGCGGTGGACCAGTAGAGTTTTAGACGAATCCGCAGGAAGTTGAAGTCGACACTACTGCGCAACGGTCCTCTACCGGACGAGTTTTAAACGACCCTCAGCCGGCACGTCCACTGTCCGTGGTCGCTTCAGTCGTCTCTTGGTCGGGGTCGATATCTTCGTCATCGGGCGGAACGATTTTTCCCGGATTCATGGTCCTTTCCGGGTCGATAGCCCGCTTTACGGCCCGCATCGCCATGACCGCAGCCACACCGTGTTCGTGCTCCATGAATTTGCGTTTGCCGACGCCGATACCGTGCTCGCCGGTGGCGGTCCCATCGAGTGAAAGCGCCCGCTCTATGAGTTCGGCGTAGGCCTCGCGGGCACGGGTAGCCTCCTCGGGGTCGTCGTAGTCCGCTAGTACGAAATAGTGGAGATTTCCGTCGCCCGCGTGGCCGAAACAGGGCACGAACAAATCGTATTCTTCGGCCACAGTCTTGACTGCTGCAATCATCTCGGGATACCGTCCGATGGGAACGGTCACGTCGCCGGGCGGGCCGATGTCGAGGGCGGAGTCGAACTCTTCTGCGGCGTAGGTGATGTCCTTACGCGCCTGCCAGAGCCGTTCCATCTCCGCTCCCGAGGCAATCTCGAAATGTTCTGCGTCGTGGGTTTCGAAGACCCCCCGACAGAAGTCGATTTCCTCCTCGATGCCGTGGTTGGCGTGGAACTCCACGAAGACCATCGGTTTTTCGGGCAGTTCAGTATCCGAGTAGTCGTTAGCCAACGCGGCGGTCCCCCCATCCATGAGTTCGATTTTCGCTACACCGACCCCTGAAGTAACTGCGTCGGAGATGGCCTCAGTCGCATCGGAAAGCGTCGGAAAAACTGCTCGACCGCCCTTGATTTGCTCGGGTCGCCCGGCGAGTTCGAGCGTCGCTCGCGTGATGACACCCAACGTCCCCTCGCTGCCAATGAGTAGCTCTTTGAGATTGTAGCCACTCGATGTCTTCGCCGCCTTGCTTCCGGCTTCGATAACCGACCCATCGGGAAAGACGACCTCCAGTTCGAGCACCCAGTCGGCGACTTCTCCATACTTGACGGTCTGTTGACCGGATGCGTCGGTGGCGACCATCCCGCCAATCGTCGAAATCGACCCCGAGGAGGGCAAAGGAGGAAAGAACAGCCCATACCGTTCGAGGGCTTCGTTTACGTCATCGCCGACAACGCCGGCCTCCACATCGACTTGGAGGTCGTCAGGCCTGATTTCGATGACCGAATTCATTCGTGTGGTGTCGAGACTGATGCCACCCTCGACGGGCGTGGCGTTAGCTTCCAGTCCTGTTCCCGCGGCGTAGGGTGTCACCGGAACTCCGTGGTCGTTTGCCGCCCCGACGACCAGAGAGACGTCCGCAGTCGATTCCGCGAAGACCACGACATCCGGTTCGACCGCGTTCTCCTCGCGTGTTCCGAAATCGCCAGCGTGATTCCCGCGGTCTGAGTGGCCCCGTGATACCTCCCCATCTAAGGCGAGTTCGTCGAGAAACGAGCAATTGTGTACCATATGCTATACGAGTGTTCGATGGTGTTAAACCCTCTCTCGACCTCGCATAGATATACTGTCATCGTCTCGTCCATCCACTGTCACAGGAACCCAATCGGTACTGTTTTCGTGTGGGCCACGCTGTTTTAGACGGGTATGGTCAACGAAACAGAGGGTACTCGAATCGATATCATTGTTCCGTTCGATTGCGGACAGGAGGAACGCTAATGGCGGTATCTGACGTGGACGCGCTGCTGTTCGATGTCTTCGGCACGGTTGTGGACTGGCGCAGCGGCGTCATCCGTGACGGCGAGAAACTCGGCGAAGAACACGGTCTGGGTGTGGATTGGGGTGCCTTCGCCGATGCGTGGCGCGAGGAGTACCAGCCCTCGATGGACCGCGTCAGAGACGGCGAAATACCATGGAAACCGCTCGACGCGCTCCACCGCGAGTCCTTGGAGAATCTGGTAGAGGAGTTCGGCATCGAGACCCTCTCTGAAGAAGAAAAAGACCGGTTCAACCGCGTCTGGCATCGTCTCGACCCGTGGCCCGATTCCATACCCGGTCTCAGACGACTTCGCACGCGCTATCTGATAGCGCCGCTCTCGAACGGCAACGTGAGGCTGCTCACTGACATGGCAAAGCGGGCCGGCATACCGTGGGACCTGATACTCTCCGCCGAACTCGCCCACCGCTACAAGCCGCACGAGGAGACCTACCTGACGAGTGCGGAGCTATTAGGTCTCACACCCGACCGAGTCATGATGGTCGCTGCCCACGAGATGGACCTCGATGCCGCGGACGATGTGGGTTTCCATACCGCCTACGTGCATCGTCCTCTGGAGTGGGGCCGAGAGACCGATACTGCCGAAAAACCGGACGAATCGGCATACGACATCGTCGCCGACGACCTCGTAGACCTCGCTGACACGCTTGACACATACTCCACCGATTTCTGAGTCCCGCATCGACACCGATTCGCCGCGAGCGTCCAGTCACGTGAAAAGCACAGCGGTAAGCGTCCGAAACTGGTCACTCCCGTTCTCGATGAGTGCGCGCGGAAACCGCCGTCGTGACCCAGAAAGCGCATCCGTCAACGCGGCGGCTGCGTCCTCGAAGACACCCTCGCCGTGGCCGAGGAGAATGCGCTCCGGGTCGAGACCGCCGAGGGTCGCACGCGGTGGCAGCGGACGGAGCAGCGTGATGACCCCGAGACGCTCGCTGTCGGTCAGAAAATGCGGAGCCGTGCCAACCGATTCGGAAACGATGAGCGTCTCACCGTCGTAGAGAGCGAACTCCTGCCACCCCGAAACGAAATTCACCGTGAGCAGTTCATACCCAGCCAGTTCACCCTCAAAGTGTTCGACTGGCGCATCGAGCGTCTCCGCGACGCCCTGCATCGCACGGGGAAGATAGACGGGAACGTCGTGTCTGTTTGCAATGGCAGCCCCATCCCGGCGGTGGTGATTCGAGAGCACCACCACTCCCGCGACCGTGCCGAGTTCCGTGATGCGGTCGTCGATTCCCTCGGCGTCGAGCGGGTCGATGAGCCAGACGCCGTCATCCGTTTCGAGCGCGTGGCTCGCGCGCTGTAAGATTTCCTCGGGATGGGCGATCCAGCCGATTCCACCATCGAAACGGTCGATTTCCCGATACTCGTCTGCCGGTGTACTCACCTTCGCTGGCATGGACGGTAGTTGCCCCTGGAGCGGTAAACACTTCTCGTGAATTGTGAGAAGTACGACGATACCGCTCTCGTATCACGTGAATAGTCTGATTTCCGATGATTCGTTCGCTTTCTCGGAGATTTTTTATTCTCGTTCGCGGAGTTTACGGCGCTGTATCTTGCCGGTCGTCGTCTGTGGGAGACTCCCAACAAACTCGATTTCGCGGGGATACTCGTATTTCGCCAGTTGCTCGCGCACGAGGTCGCGGAGTTCCTCGCGGAGAGTATCGGAACTCTTCCCGGAAACGGGTTGCACGAACGCTTTGATGATCTCACCACGGGTATCGTCAGCGACCCCGATGACACCGACCTGCTCGACTGCCTCGTGTTCGAGAATCGCCCGCTCGACCTCGCCCGGCCCGACGCGATAGCCGCTCGTGATAATCAGGTCGTCGTCGCGCGATTTGAACCAGACGTATCCCGATTCGTCCATCATTCCTAAGTCGCCGGTGAGATGCCACTCGCCGACCGTGACAGCGGCTGTTTTTTCGGGGTTGTTCCAGTATTCTGCGAAAATCACCGGGTCATCGCCGCGCCGCACCGCGATTTCGCCGACCTCACCTCGTGGGCGTTCATTGCCGGTCTCGGAGTCGATGATGGCCACGTCGTGGCCGGGCACTGGCTTGCCCATACTGCCCGGTTTGGCCGGAAACCATTCCTGACAGTTGGTCACAAGGAGGTTCGCTTCGGTCTGCCCGTAGAGTTCGTTGACCACCACGCCCGAAAGCTGTTCGTCGGCCCACTGGAGTATCTCGGGGGTGAGCGGTTCGCCACCCGAGCAGATGGCTTCGAGCGAGAGGTCATATTGCTCTGTCGGAGTATCGACACCCATCAGCATTCGAATCGCGGTGGGTGGGATGAATGCGTTCGTGACACCGAATTCCGCCATGAGTGAGAAGGCGGTTTTGGCGTCGAACTTGCCCATCGGATAGCCCACCACGGGTTGGCCGTAGTGCCACGCCGGAAAGAGCAGGTCGCCGAACGAGCCAATCCACGCCCAGTCGGCGGGAGTCCAGTAGACGCTCTCGTGGACGTTGCGCTCGAAGTACATCCCAAAGGCCGGACAGTGACCGACCCATATCCCATGACCGTGGAGCGCTCCCTTCGGCGGTCCTGTCGAACCGCTCGTGTACATGATAATGGCGGGGGTTTCGGGAGTTGTCTCGACGATTTCGAACATCACCGATTCGCGGTCGAGCACCGCGGCAAACTCGTGAGCAGTCGAATCAGTGCTGGATTCGCCATCGGTGACCTCGACCACGGATTCGAGGGCCGGACAGTCCGCTGCCGCCGCGCTGACGGTTTCGGCAACACTCGTATCAGTGACGACCGCTTTTGCCCCGCTATCGTCGAGTCGGTGTCGAAGCGCCTGTTCGCCGAATAGGACTGATAACGGCAGCGACACCGCGCCGAGTTTCCAGCACGCGAGGTGCGTGAGAGGATTTGCGGGTTTCTGCGGGAGGACAACCGCGACCCGGTCGCCGCGTTCGACGCCCAATCGTTCGAGTCCGTTCGCCAACTGATTCGAGCGCCGGTCGAGGTCACAGAACGTGTAGGTTTCGCGCCGCCCATCTGGATAGGCCTGATACAGCGCGACCCGTTCGTCCGCCCGGTCGTGTTTGCGGAGGAAATCCCGTGCGAGATTGTACCCCTCGGG